>JBAVMZ010000391.1:0-17559 GCA_049690595.1 Occallatibacter sp.
GTGCTGCTGCGGGCGCTGGCCGTTGAGGACCCGGAGTACGAGCGCGCGCGGCGCCTGGCCGGGATGGCCCTCGAGCAGCAGCCCGCCTGGTTCGAACACCTGGCAGCCTGCAGCGCGCTGATGGCGCTCGCCCACCGCGGCGCACGCGATCCGATGAGCGCGGTGGAGGACGATGGGCAGCGGGCTCTACTGGCCGAGGCGCTGCTGGGCGAGACGCGTCCGCCGGACGAGAACGAAGTCCAGAGCGCCATCCAGGAGATCCACGAGCGCGCGCTCGAGCATCGCCAGCGCGAGCTGCGCACGCTGATTGCCGAAGCCGAACGCCGCGGGGATTTCACCGAGCTGGCCCTGCTGACGCAGCAGAAGCTGGAGATGGACCGGGCGCTACGGCAATTGCATCAGAGAATCGGGGAAACGCTATAGTCCAACCAGCCGCAGCGAACGGGCGGCGGGGGCGGCTATGATTGTCGAACTCAAACCCGAACGGCAGTGCGTGATGAACCGGGCGGTCCAGTCGAGCATGAGCCCGGAAGAGGTGCTCGATCAGGCCTTTGCCGTCATCCGCGACCAGTACCGGAACGAGAGCTGGCTGCTGGCGGACAGGGACGAGTACGCCGCGCAGATCGCCGAGGGCTTCGCGCAGGCCGAGCGGGGCGAACTGATCGATGCCGAGGACGCAATCCGCATCCTGCGAGAGCGCCGCGCCAACCGCTACTTCGCCGGATCCACCAGCGCCCCGTAAACCACCGACCGGCTTTCGTACTGCAGGTTCTCGCTCGCTGGGCCGGCATTCATGCGCTGGATCATCCCCACAAACACCACATCGTTCGCCGGGTCCACCCAGAACCAGGTCCCCGCCGCGCCGTCCCAGAAGAAGGTGCCCTTGCCTTCGGGCAGGTTGGCCGCCCCCGGATCGAAGACCACGGCGCAGTTATACCCGTAGCCGAAGCCAGGCCGCAGGATTTGCGAGCCGATGCCGTGATGGCCGTCGAGCAGCTCCACCGGCACGTGGTTCGAGCTCATCAGCCGCACCGAGGCCGGTGCCAGAATCCGCTTGCCGTTCAGCTCGCCGCCGTTGCCCAGCATCTGCGCAAAACGGTAGTAGTCTTCGGTGGTCGAGACCATGCCGCCCCCGCCCGAGGGCATTGTGGGCTGGGTGGAGTAGTCGCGCTGGGGAAGGCTGCCGCCGGGAGTGGAGGTGAGGGCCCCGGTTTGGGCGTCGACCCAGTAGTTGGTAGCAAAGCGGGCGCGCTTGGCCTCGGGGACGAAGAAGCCGGCGTCGCGCATGCCAAGCGGGGTGTAGATCTGGTCGCGGTAGAACTCTGGCAGGGACTTGCCGCTGAGCTTCTCCACGATGTATCCCTCCACGTCCATGGAGACAGAGTAGGTCCATCCGTGACCGGGCTGGTAGGTCAAGGGGATCTTCGCCAGCTTCTCAATAAACTCGTGCAAGTCCTTCGATGCGAAGAGGTTGGAATCGCGGTACATCTTGTCCACCGGGGTGTCGCCGAAGAAGCCATAAGTAAACCCGGCGGTGTGCGACATCAGCTCGCGCATGGTCGGCGGATGCTCCGGCGCCTCCAGAATCATCCTGCCGTCGTCGTCGACGCCCTTGTAGACCTTCAGGTTCTTGAACTCGGGGATGTACTTGGCGATCGGGTCCGAGGGCAGCCACTTGCCCTGCTCGTAGAGGATCATCATGGCCACGGCCGTCACCGGCTTGGTCATCGAGTAGTCGCGGAAGATGGTGTCGCGGGCCATGGCCGTATGGGAAGCCATGTCGAGCTCGCCGTAAGCGCGGAAATCCACAACTTTTCCATGGCGCGCCAGCAGCGTGACCACCCCCGCCACCTGCTTGTGGTCGACGGACCACTGCATCAACGTGTGCAGGCGCTCGAGCCGCTCGCTGGAGAAGCCAACCGTCTCCGGCTTGACCGGCGTCAGGTCGAGACCGGGCTTTGCGGCCGGCTGCGGATGCGGCTTCTGGGCGGCGGTTGCGGCGGAGCCAACGGCAAGGAGCAGACCGGCGAACGCAAGGCGGCCGGCGGCGCGGAGCGGACGAATCATCGTGAAAATCCCCCGCTGGCCAGTGTACTGGAGCGGGGGTGCGGATGTACCAGCCACCCTGAGCGCAAAAAACAGGTTAATCATCCCCTCAGAACAGCTGATTCTAGAGCGTTAGAGGGTCTCCCGATTCATCGAGCAGCGGAGTCTTGCTCTTTGGTAAAGCGAGCTCCCATGTGGAAATCGTCTTGATTCCAATGTCCTCAGCGATGCCCCGCACATCGCTATCGTCTGAGTAAATCGCCTTGCATCGATGCAGTTTTGAAATCGCTACAATTTGGCGGTCCAGTTTGACCTTCTGCCACGGCGTCGTGGATGGCAGCGGATGCCGCTTGGCCCCCTTGGCTCGTGCCGTCAACTCCATGGCGGCCAATTCAACCGCTGCCATCTGATCGAAGGGCTGAACGGAGACGTGAGATAAGAGAGAAATCTCGGAAAGGTATTGCGGGCCATCAGGGCCGGCAAGCACTAAGAACTCAGACAGAGCCGGGGCCGGGATGATGATCCTCTCTTTTGCAGCGTCCAAGTCGTCTATAAGCTGTTCAACTCGCTCATGGGCTCTCTCAACGGGCTGCTTTGTACTGGGGTCGCTCGGTGGCTTTGCTCCCGGATAAAGCAGCAGACTCAATACTCCGGCATCGACAGATACCATTATTGCGGCCTTTCCCCGCTTCGCATGGCTATGAGATCGCCTAGCGGATCTTCCATCTCTTTCCAACCCGCGGGAATGGCCCTGAGACGCGATATGTCGCTCCGAACATCTCCCTCTTTCAATACCTCAAAACTCTGCGCGTAGAGTTCGATCAGTTCCCATTCTCCCATCCGGTTTCGTAACCAGCGGCCATTTCCCTCAATACGCACTACCGAGGTGAACAGGTAAGGGCCAATCTGTTTGGCGAGCCGGCGCGGAGCAATGACAATGTGCTTGATCTCGCCATCCTCCAGGTGAATCGGAACGTCGTTTTTTTCTCCCCCAATTCTGATCGGTATGCCTTGAAGAACCGTGTGCTGACGGATTGGTCCGAATTCTGGCTGGTTCGCACCATCGCGTCCGGGGAACTTGATGACCTTGCCGCGGTTGGGGTCAAGGAGAACGCCATTCGCGTTGTCCTCCACAAGTTTCTTGTTGATCTCTCTATACGCACGTTGAGCTTCCAGCGGCCCTTCGTTGAAGTTTACGGCGCGAAGGCGCTCCCTAACCTTCGGCTCCGCTTCCCAATCCACGCGGATTACCGGCACCGTGCTGCCTTTATCGACGCGCGCAAGGTGCACATTCGCACCCTCACCCATCATCCGAGCAAGATCGCTCAAATACTGCGAAAGGCGCGCCAACGGGATGGTCTCCGGCGTATATGCGTCAATCTCAAAACGGTATTCGCAGGGTGCCTTTCGTTTGCTAGCCATCGCATTGCCCTCCCGATGCACTACAGAATAGGACGTTTGGGCCTGGCGTTCGCCGCGCCAAGGAACCACAATGAAGAACTGGCAGCCGTTCTTTTTTTCAAGCCATTGTAAGCCGAGAGTTCATCCATGTACACAGTGGGACACCCAGCGGGGGTGGCTCAGTAGATCAGCTTGAGCGAGAGCTGAATCTGGCGGCTGTTGCCGGCGGTCTTCGATATCTGGCCAAAGCCCGACCCGTTCAGCGTATTGGCCGGCATGCCCATGTTGACGATGTTGAAGAGGTTGAAGAACTCGCCGCGGAACTGCATGTCGATGCGTTCGGCGCCGGAAGGACGCCGGCCGAAGGGCGTGTCCTTGATCAGCGCGAAATCGTAGTCGTAGTACGCGGGTCCGCGGAAGGTGTTGCGGCCCAGCGTGCCGAAGACGCCCTGGTTCGGCCCCGTGCCCCCGGCCACGCGGATGGGAATCGAGAAGTATGTGCTGGCGTTGGCGTCGCCCATGCCGAAGTAATCCTGGCGGTTCTTGCGCGCGGTGGAGAGATGCGGCACGGCGATCTGGTTCGGCCGGTCCGCCCCGGCCGTACCCGCGCCGGTCTGCTGCACGCCGGAGAAGACGGTGAACGGCGACCCGGAGCTGATCGAGGAGATCGAGAGCAGCTCCCAGCCGTAGGTCGCCTTGCGGCCGAGGGGTTCAAGGAACCTCGCGCTTTCCAGGTGCAGGTCCTGCGCCAGGCTGAGGCTGAAGCCGTGGTTCACGTCGAACGACGAGGGGCCCTTCTCCGGATGCAGGTTGCGTGGGTCCTGCGCGAAGCCGGTGACCACCGCGCCGGTCGACCCCGTGCCGCCAATCACCATCGAGGTCGAGTCCAGCGACTTGCCCCAGGTATAGGAGGCCTGGATGCCCGGCCCGCCGTGGCCCACGGTGCCGAAGAGCGAGGCCTGCAGGGCGTGGTAGCTGGAGTGGGAGTCGTCGGTGATCACGTTCATCACGCCAAGGCCGCCCGTGACATTGCCAGCCGAGTCGAACTCGGTGTACGGGGCGAACTGGGCCGTTGCGCCGGGGAAGCCGTTGGGATAGCTGTACCGGGGTAGCTTGGCGGCCGCTGTGCCCACGTAGCCCAGGTCGGCGGTCAGGTTGGCGATCTTGCGCTCCAGGCCGAGTGTCCAGGTGTAGAGCGTGCCGTTGTCGAATTTGGCGTCGACGCCGGAGAGATTCAGCGCGCTCACGGCGCCCGACGACGTGACCTTGGCCAGGTCCTTCTCGTAGCGGTCCACATCCATGGGCGTGTTGGAGGGAATCTTCTGGCTGCCCCTGGCCAGAATGTCGTCGCCCTTCAGGTCGTAAGTGTGCGGCAGCATCGACGGCGTGATCTGGAAGCCGTAGGCCAGCGGCGCCGCCGCCGAGGACTGACGGCGGGGATAGATGACGAACGGGGTCGAGCCGGTGAGGAAATTGTCCTGCCAGATGTTGGGCGGGATCACGGTGATGCCGCCGCCAGCGTGGGCCGTGAAGTTCTTGCGCGGCGCCCAGGAGATCTGCACGCGCGGTCCCCAGCCGTTCACCGTGGTCTCATAGCCGGGCTGCGGATTGACCATGTATTCCGTCTTGCCGTTGTCCGTGCGGAAGGAACCGGTGCGATGCGCCCGCTCGGAGATCGGCGTGTAGTACTCCCAGCGGAGGCCGTAGTCCAGCGTCAGCTCCGGCGTCACCTTCCAGGTGTCTTCCAGGTAGAGGTTGTAGTCCTCGCGATTGATGGCCGCCGGGCCAATGTGCTGCCCGCCGGAGATCTCCGGCGGAGCCACGGCCACGATGTAGGCAAACGGGTCCGCGGCCAGGAAGCCGGTGAAGGTGTCGGGCAGCGCATCGCCGATGGCGATGTTGTGCTTGCCGCTGGCCGAGGCGATGGCCACGGTGGAGTACGCCGCGCCGCCGCCGAAGTCGTACTCGCCGTTCGGGCTGATGCCGAAGTAGGTGGTGTCGCGGTTGATGCGGGCCTCGAAGCCGGCCTTGAAGGCGTGGTGCGCGGTGGTGTAGCTCACGCTTTCCCTGCCCTGGAAGAGGTTGCCGTAGGCCTGCATCACCGAGCCGGCGTCTGTATTGAAGGCCTCGAAGAGCCCGTCGCCGAACTTGACCGCCGGGTCCTTGTGGTTCGGCGTGGGGAAGCCCGGCGTGGAGCGCGTGATGGAGATCGACGACTCGAGGACAAGGCGCGGCGAGAGCGTCGTCGTCAGCGTGCCCACCACGTTGCGCTGCCGGTCGAGGTACTGGACGCCGAAGGAGGGATCGATGGCCGTCTGGTCCGGGTTCGTCGTCGGGCCGGTCAGGTTGTCCAGGTTGAAGCGGGCAAAGAACTGGTTCCGCGCCGAGAGCTTGTGGTCGATGCGCAGGGAGAACTGGTCGGCGTTGGTGTCCACCTTCGAGGCGGTGGCGTAAGTGTTGGCGCCGAAGGGCCCCGTGGGCAGGTTCGGCATCGGGTAACGCGCCAGGATGCTCGCAATCGCCGCGTTGACCGGGATGGAGAGCGTGTCCGTGCTTTGGTCCGGGTAGGTCACCGTGTGCTGGACAATGTTGCTGCCTGCCCCCGGCCGCTGCGCCGCCGAAGGTACCGGCATCACCTGCGTCGTGCCCAGCACCTGCCGGAAGCCCTGGTACTGGGTGAAGTAGTAGGTGCGCTTGCGGCCGTCGTAGACGTGCGGGATGTAGATGGGGCCGCCGTTCGTGAACCCGAACTCGTTGCGCCGGAAGGGCGGGATGCGCCCCGGATAAGCGGCCGTCGGGTGATCGAAGTAGTTGCGCGCGTCGAAGGCGGAGTTGCGGACAAATTCGAAGAACGACCCGTGGAACCCGGAGGCGCCGGAGCGCGTGTGGATGTTGGTGAAGCCGGCTGCGCCGCGGCCCACGTCGGCGGGCATCCAGCCGGAGCTCGAGTCGATCCCCTCGACGGCGTCGACGTTGAAGTTGGAGAAGGTGGCGCCGCCCATCTCCGGGTCGCTGATGTCCGCGCCGTCCATGGCGAAGGTGGCCTCGACGCCGCGCTGCCCGTTGATCGCGAACTGCGCGGTGAAGTTGGTGGCGCCGTTCGAGTCTGTCATGGTGCCGGCGGCCAATAAGAGAAGAGAGGAGAAGTCGCGCTTGTTGAGCGGCAGCTCGCTGACAGCCTGCGAGGAGAGCTCCTCGCCGCCAGTGGCGCCGGTTCCCTGCTGCGCGGCTACGCTGATCTCGCCGCGATTGGAGAGGGTGACGACGACGGCAGGCGCGGCGAGGGCAAGGTCAATGGGCTGGGCGTAGGTGTGGGTGCGGCCAGAGGTGGCGACGGTCAGCCGGTACTGCCCCGGCGGCAGCGCAGCCAGGGTGAAGGCGCCGTCGTTTCCGGTCCGGGCCTCGGCCGAAGCCGCGCCGGAGAGCTTGACCCTGGCCCCGGCGATGGGCGCGCCGGCGGCATTGTGCAGGACGCCCTTCCAGACCGCAGTGGCCGGCTGCTGCGCGTCAAGGGCAACGGAAAGCACCGCCAGAAGAACCACGGCGCGGAAAACATTTACCAATCGAAGCGCACTCGACATGGCGCAGAACATACCCAAATGACCTGGATTTTTCAATGGAGGATGGCCTTTATTCTGTCAGGATGCGCCGGGCTGCCCTGCGGTTGGCTTCTGCCCGTTCAGAGCGCGGTTCGTTGCCCTCGATTATACCGCCCGCCAGCTTGGGTCTTCCGTGCGGCGCGGGAAAGCGGCTGGCCAATCGCAAGAACGAATTCTGTTGTCCCTAAGTTCCCTTCCGCAGGTTGACGCAGCGGGTCTGGGGGTTCCCTCCGGCGAGAGGGGCAACTGGAGTCGCGGCAGGGTGGATCGGAAGGGAGCCGAAGGGGAGCAACCAGGTGGATTTGGGCGGTTTTTGGGAGAAAAATGGCACTTTTTGAGCCAAAAACGGCTGTTATGGCGCCTGGAAGGTCAGTAGTTTCGTTTTGTATATTATTGATATTAATACAGATACAATCACCCGCAACACAGAAACTGTGAAACTGTGGGAAGGGGGGTGGGGGGTAGGGCAAAAAACCGACGCCTCCGAGGCTGCCAGGCGCCTCCACGGAGCGTCTTTTGGTCGCCATAACCATCAGACCGATTGTGCGCCGAGGGAGGGGAATTGCGCGCAAGGCGGAGGGAGGCGGCGGGGCGCGATTCAATACAATGGGAGCATTTTGGGAATTCACGTAGACTTCTTGAGGGGCGTGCAAGGTGGTCTTTTCTCGAGGAAAAGGCCTCTTGAGCTCGTGCTTTCGGACTAGAGCAATTCCCAAAATGCTGTAGGGGCACGGATGAGCGAGCGCGAGCAAATCCCGGGAGCCGCGGCGGAGACGATTGCCGCCGTCTCGACGCCGCCAGGGCGCGGTGGCATCGGCATTGTCCGCCTGAGCGGGCCGGAAGCGCCCCGAATCGCTGCCCAACTGGTCCGCCTGCGCCAGCCGCTTGAGCACGCGCGGGCGCGGCTGGCTGACGTGCTGGATGCCGAGGGCGGCGGCGAGCAGATCGACGAGGCCGTGGTCACCTTCTTTGCGGGGCCGCGCTCGTACACCGCCGAGGATGTGGTGGAGATTGCGGCGCACGGGTCGCCGGTGGTGCTGGAGGCGCTGCTGCGCCGCGCCGTAACGCTGGGTGCGCGGCTGGCCGAGCCGGGCGAGTTTACCCAGCGGGCATTCCTGTCCGGCAGGCTGGACCTGACGCAGGCCGAGGCGGTCCGCGACCTGATCAACGCGCAGACGCTGACCCAGGCCCGGCTGGCGGCCAGCCAGATGGGCGGCGCGCTCAGCCGGCGCGTGCAGCCGGCCAAGCAGGGACTCATCGAACTGGTGGCGCTGCTGGAGGCCGGCATCGACTTTGCCGAGGACGACGTTGAGGTGACGCCGCAGGCCGAGATTCTGCGCCGCATCGCTGAACTTGAGGCGCCGTTACGAGCGCTGGCGGCTTCGTTCGCGCGCGGACGCATCGTCCACGACGGGCTGACGCTGGCCATCGTGGGTCGGCCGAACGCGGGCAAGAGCTCGCTCTTCAACCAGCTGGTGGAGCGCGAGCGAGCCATTGTGACCGCGACGCCGGGGACGACCCGCGACACGGTCAGCGAGCGGATTGCCCTCGAAGGCATTCCGCTGGAACTGGTGGACACCGCCGGCCTGCGCGAGGCAGCCGGGGAGGCCGAGGCGCTGGGCATTGCGCGCAGCCGCGAGGCGCTGGCCGATGCCGGCCTGGTTGTGGTGGTCCTGGACGCCACCGAGGCGCTGAACGAGGAAGAGCATCGGCTGCTGGAAGCGGTGAAGGACCGGCCCGCGGTGGCGGCGGTGAACAAGTGCGACCTGGCGCGGGCGAGCGGGCAGGGTTGCGGCGACCTGCCCTGGGTGGCCACCTCGGCGCTGACTGGCGAGGGAATCGAGGAGCTGCGGGAGCGGATCGTGGCGCTTGCCACGGGTGGGGCGGCGGCCGAGCCGGGCATGCTGACCAGCCTGCGCCACCGGCAGGCGGTGGGTGCGGCGCTGGAAGCGCTGGGCGACGCCGCCAGGTCTTCGGCTGCGGGGATTCCGCACGAGATGCTTCTGCTCGATCTCTACCGCGCGCTCGGCGCTCTGGACTCGCTGACCGGGCAAACGACGGCCGACGATATCCTGAAGACGATCTTTCAGAGCTTCTGCATTGGAAAGTAACCGGCCCGGGCTCGAGCGATTCCGGAACGGGGCCCGAAGGCGCCCCCGGCCTCAGTTGATGGCGGTGTGCACGAGCAGAGGGATGCCGCTGAAGCTGACCAGTTCCTGCCGCTGATAGAAGAGCTGCTTGGCCGCGTACATCT
Organism: Occallatibacter sp.; assembly: GCA_049690595.1. Taxonomy (GTDB): domain Bacteria; phylum Acidobacteriota; class Terriglobia; order Terriglobales; family Acidobacteriaceae; genus Telmatobacter. Next base: position 9,301 of record JBAVMZ010000391.1, read on the forward strand.
TTTTGTCGGCTTCGGCCAGCAGCTCTTCGGTGTCGGAGCCGTCGCGGGGGAAGAACGAGGCGCCGAGCGAGAGCGAGAGGATCTCCTGGCCGCAGACTTCGCGGCCGGCGCGCTGGGCCAGGGAACTGAGCAGCACGGCGCGGTCGTTGACCGAGCCGGGCGTCATGTTGGGCGCGACAATGACAAACTCGTCGCCACCCATGCGGGCGGTGTAGTCGCTCTCTCGGCAGGCTTCGTGGATGAGGTTGCCGAAGAGCTTGAGGACCTTGTCGCCGGCCAGGTGGCCGAAGCGGTCGTTGATCTGCTTGAAACCGTTGAGGTCGCAGACCATGACGGCGAGCGAGGCATGGTCGCGCTTGCAGCGGGCCAACTCCTGCTCCAGGTGCATGGAGAGGGCGCGGGCGTTGGCCATGCCGGTCAGGTAGTCGATGGTGGCCGAGCTCTCGGCCTCGCGATACTTGAGCGCGTTTTCGATGAAGAGGGCGACCTTGGAGGTAATGACCTGGAGAATGCGCAGGTGGTCGCCGGTGAAGGCGTCGGCTTCGGACTGGTAGAGGGCAAGGACGCCGACGAGTCCGCTCACGCCCTCGAGCGGAACGGCGAGCGCCGAGTGCAGATTGGTTGGGTTCGCGGGGTCGCGGAGGAAGCCGGTTTCGACGGCCGGATTGCCGTTCATGATGGGGCGCGCGTTCTGCGCCACCCAGCCGCATAGGCCGGTGCCGACCGGAATGCTCAGCGAGGAGAGCAGGCGGAAGTGGTCGCCCGAGACGAACTCGGGAGTGAGCGTCTCGCCCTTGCGAATGAAGGCGACCAGCGAATCGTAGGGGACCAGCTTGCGCAGGCGCATGGCGACCAGCGAGAGGGTTTCGTCGAGCGAGAGCGAGTTGCCCAGGTCCTGTCCGAGCTCGAAGAGGGTATGGGCTTCCTGGCGAGCCGAGGCGATGGAGGAAAGGAAGTCGGTCTGCGAACTGCGGCGGCGGGCGCCCTCCTGCTGGAAGCCGGCGCCGGGCTCCTCTCCGCGGCCAACGACGGCGGCAAAGCTGAGCGAGTCGCTGTGGGTCTCCTTCTGGCTGCGGATGGCGATGCTCTCCAGTTCCTGGTAGCGGCGGCGCAGCACCTGGACCACGCGCGGATCGAAGGAAGTGCCCGACTCTTCGACCACCTTCATCATCGCCTCGTCCAGGGGCAGCGCCTTGCGGTACTGGCGGTCGGAGGCAAGCGCGTCGAGGCAATCGACGGCGGCCAGGATGCGGGCGCCGATGGGAATCTGCTCGCCACAGAGTCCGTCGGGATAACCGCTTCCGTTCCACTTCTCGTGGTGGGCGCGCACGATGGGGGCCACCGGATAGGGGAAGGCCACCCGCTCGAGAATCTCCGCGCCGACGATGGGGTGGATCTTCATCTTCTCGAACTCTTCCGGGGTAAGGCGGCCGGGCTTGTTGATGATGTGGTCGGGCACGGCGAGCTTGCCGATATCGTGCAGCAACGCGGCGGCGCGCAGGGCGTCGAGCTCCTCTTCCGAGAGGCCGAGGTCGCGGGCGATCTCGACGGCGTAGGTGCGGACGCGGTGCAGGTGCTGATGGGTGGTGTGGTCCTTGGCGTCGATGGCCAGGGCCAAGCCCTCGATGGTGCGCAGGTGGAGGGCGCAGACCTCTTCGACGTGGCGCTTCTCGGCTTCGACCTGCCGCGCCTCGATCTCGACGCGCCTCTTCTCGTCTTCCAGACGGCCGAGGTAGAGCTGATAGGAGCGGTAGATCCAGTACATCACCGGAACGATCATCAGCGCGCTCTGCCAGCCGACGTAGCGGTTGGCGAAGTGGACCAGGCCGACGACCGCGGCGCCGACGAGATAGTAGGGGAGCGACCAGAAGTAGGTTTCCGACCAGATCTTGCGCAGGGAGCGGCCTTCGCTGAGGGCGATGACCACCGAGACGGGGATGGTGTTGGTGAGGAAGTAAGTGAAGGCGGTGACCAGCAACAGAAGCGGCAGGCTGGCGCGCAGGGCCGGTTCGCAGGCGTGATACGTGTAATAGGTGGCGCAAATCGCCGTTGAGGTCATGCTGAGGACATTGAAGGAGACCTTCTCGAGCTCGGGGCGGCGCTTGGCTTTCCAGACGCTTTGCACCAGGGCGGCGGCGCAGCCGATCGCCAGCGTCTCAGGCAGCGAGAGTTCCAGGACGCCGAGCAGGACGAAGAGGAAATGCACCGACATGGTGCTTTCCATGCCGGGCAGGCGGACCTTCATGGTCGAAGCGAAGACCGCGATGGAGAGATAGCAGGCGAACTTGAGCAGATCGTTGGAGTGCCAGTGGAGGAAGGAGTACGCGAGCAGCGAGGCGCCCAGCAGCGCGGTGCTGACGATGAAGATTCTGGCACGGATTGGCACCGAAGGGCTCAACGAACGACCACTCCTGTTCGCGGCTGGTGCGCTGGCGCCGTCCTCGCTCGCCCCTCATCCGTCGCCCGGAGTTCGCGAGCCGCAGCTCGTGAATCCGGTACCTGGAGCCGAGGCTTCAAGTACAGAGCCGGGTGCACCGCACCGCTGACTCATCCGTATCTCGCTCTCCTGGCGCCGCACGATGGATTCCATCGCCGTATTGGCCCGCAGGCCCTTCCGCTTACTGCCGAACGCTGGGTATCTGCCCTACTGGAGCTGATCTTTTTCTGGTCTCCGGCGTTTTCCCCGATTGCTTCTCTGCATGGCCAGCCGACACTGCCAAAAGCTACCGCAGCGAGCGGCCGGCCGGCGGGATGAACCGCGGACAACCTGTGGGGGAGTTATCGGCGAAGGAGCGGATTTCTTTACAGCTATGGATGGGGGCGACTCCGCTGCGGCATCTTCGCCGAAGAACAGCCGCGGGCCCTTCGACCCCCCTTCGACTTCGCTCAGGGTTCATTCCCCATGAGCAAGGCCGGTTGAGGTTCGTGCTCTCCCACCCTTGGCGCAACAACAAAGACGCGCCGAGGATGGGGCACCCCAGAGTTTGCTGGCGCCGGCGCGGATTCGGGGGAAGCTTCAGAGCCGGGCGTAGAGGGCGGGAGCGGTTTCATATTACTTCGGTTCTTAAGGCTCGCTTAGATCCGGTCGATGAGGGAGACATTCGCGTGAGAAACCTCTCATCGGGGCCGCCACGCGAAAATGTCGTGCCGCCCACCTCCCGCTGTTCCGGGCGCACCGCGACGGGCCGCGCAGATTGCGCTTGCAAGGTAACAGAATTGCCCCCGGCAACGCTCCGAAACGGTTCGTCCGTGCCGGGAATCTCGATCGGAAAAACGGGTGAAACGAAAGGGGAAGGGACAATGATGTTGAAACGTTGTGACAGCGCCATGTGGGGCAGGGGCTTCCTCCTCATGTGCGTGTTCTTCCTGGGTGTCGTGCTGGCCTTTGCCGGTCCGCCCAAGCTCTCCAAGGACCTCACGGGCAAGTCGGGCATGGTGGATGTGCTGGTGCAGTTCGCGCAGCGGCCCACCCTGGAGATGCATAAGCGAGTCTTGAACCACGGCGGCAACCTCAAGCGGGAGCTGCATTCGATCCACGCTGGGGTCTATCGCCTGCCCGCCGACAAGCTGGCCGAACTCGAGAAGGACCCGGCGGTGAGGTATGTGTCTCCCAACCGTCCGCTGAGCAGTCTCGGGACCGGCGGCGGCGTTCCGCTCGCGCTCGACTACCACACGGACACCATCAACGCACCGGCAGTCTGGGCACAGGGTCTGGACGGCACGGGGATCGGCGTGGCCGTGATTGACAGCGGCGTGACACCGGTGGACGACCTGACCGCGGCGAACATCGTCTACACGCAGGACTTTGTGGGCGACAACGGGGGCAGCGCGGCCGACCTCTATGGCCATGGCACGCACGTGAGCGGCATCATCGCCGGCAGCGGCTCGGATTCCAAGGGCCGCGACAAGAAGTACACCTTCCAGGGCATCGCCCCGAACGCGAACATCGTGGCCCTGCGCGTACTGGACGCCAATGGCTCCGGCACAGATAGCGAAGTGATCGCGGCCATCGAGCAGGCGATTGCGCTGAAGGACACTTACAACATCCGGGTGATCAACCTCTCGCTGGGCCGCGGTGTCTTCGAGAGCTACGCGCAGGACCCGCTCTGCCAGGCGGTGGAGCAGGCATGGCAGGCCGGCATCGTGGTGGTGGTCTCGGCCGGCAACATGGGCCGTGACAACGACGCCAACACCGGCGGCTACGGAACCGTCACGGCGCCGGGCAACGATCCCTATGTCATCACCGTGGGCGCCATGAACACGATGGGCACGGCTGATCGGACCGACGACATCCCGGCCAGCTACAGCTCGAAGGGCCCCACGCTGTGGGACCAGGTGGTGAAGCCCGACCTGGTGGCTCCGGGCAACCTGATCGTCTCTCTCTACAACCCCGGCGAAACGCTGGACGTGGAAGCTCCTGGCAACGAAGTGCCGAACCTGCTCTTCCAGACGGGCGGAAGCGGCAATTCGCAGGAGTACTTCATCCTGAGCGGCACCAGCATGGCGGCGCCCATGGTGAGCGGTTCGGCGGCCCTGCTGATCCAGCGGAACCCGGCCATGACGCCGGACCAGGTGAAGGCCGTGCTGATGGCCTCGGCCTTCAAGCAACTGGTTCCCTCGGCCACGGTAACCGATCCGGTCTCCGGCCAGACCTTCGCGATGCAGGCGGACATCTTCACCGTCGGCGCCGGCTATCTGGACGTCCAGGCCGCGCTGGCTCTGGCGGCGCAGCAGTTGCCTCCGGCAGGGCAGACCGCCATGTCGCCCACGGCGACGCTGGACGGCAACGGCGACGTGGTGATGACCGTCAACGGAACCTCGGTCATCTGGGGCGGCTCGGTGTTGTGGGGCACGTCGGTGATTTGGGGCGGCTCAGTGCTTTGGGGCACCAGCACCGGCGGCGAGAGCGTGCTCTGGGGCACAAACTCCCTGGCCAGCGAGAGCGTGCTCTGGGGCACCAGCAGCAACAATGCGGACAGCGTTCTGTGGGGTACCAGTGTCTTGTGGGGCACCAGCGTACTGTGGGGCACGAACTCGCCCGCAGCCGAGGCAGCCTTCTTCGGAGACAGTTGGCCGGCGGCTAAGCACAGGACGGAGAAGTAGATCGTGTTCCGCCGCGCGGGAAAGATGGGGACGCGGACCCCGCACGGCGGCACGGAGCGATGTTCAATCTGAGGGCATTTGTCCGGCTTGGAGGGGGCCGGGCAGGTGCCCTCCTTTTTTGCCGCTTTCGCGCGGCGCCTCAGGCCACGGCGACGGAGGGCGCAAAAAGCGGCGGCGCCGGCATGGCCGCGAGCAGGCGGCGCGTATACGGATGCGCGGGCGCGGTGAAGAGCTCGGCCGTGGGACGGCACTCGACGATCGCGCCCTGATGCATCACGGCGACCCGGCGGCTGACGGCGGCCACCGCGAGCAGATCGTGGGAGATGAAGAGGATGCTGGTGCCGAGGCGGCGGCTGAGCGACGAAAAGAGTTCGAGGATCTCCGCCTGGGTAACGATGTCGAGGGCGCTGGTGGGCTCATCGGCGATGACAAGCGGCGGACGGTGCAGCAGCGCCATTCCGATGAGCACGCGCTGCGCCTGGCCCACGCTGAGTTCCGCGGGGTACCGGCGCAGGAAGGCCTCTTCGGCGGGAAGGCTGACGAGTTCGAGGGTTTCCAGCAGAGCGCGCCGACGCTCCTGGCGGGTGGTGCTGCGGTGCAGCTTCCACGCCTCCTCCATCTGCGCGCCCAGGCGCAGCGCGGGGTTGAGCGCGGCCAGCGGGCTCTGCAGGACCAGCCCGATCTCGCGGCCGCGGATGGAGCGCATCTGCCGCTCGGTCGCAATGGTCAGCTCGCGCCCGTTGAGGCGAATCGAGCCGGTGGCGCGGGCCCGCTTCAGGTGCAGGAGCCGCAGGATGGCCAGGGCCAAAGTGCTTTTACCGCAGCCGCTCTGCCCCACCAGGCCGAGGATTTCGCCGCGGCCGATCTCAAGACGCAGATCGCGCAGCACGCCCGACCGGCCTGGATAGTCGGCCGAGAGCGCTAGCGCGAGCAGTGGAGCGGCGCCCATCAGCGCGAGGCGGTCTGCCTGCCCGCGAGCGAAAGCTCGTCGATGTTCCAGTAGACCTGTGGGCGGAGGACGGCAGGGCGCGCGTTGCGCAGCGACGAGGAGACGGCCGAGAGCGCGTCCTTGTTCACGAGGTAAAAAAAGGGCTCCTGCTCCCAGACGATCTGCTGGACGCGGTCAACGGCCTGCTTGCGCTTCTGCGGGTCGCTGGTGGCGCCCTGCGCGCGCATCAGTCTGTCAATCTCGGCTTCCCACGCCGTGGCCGGCGTCTTCTGCGAGGGGTTCCACTGGTGGTTCTCCGCCGAGCTGAGCCAGACGTTCATTTGTGCGTTGGGGTCGAGGTCGTCGTTGACCAGCCCTAGCAGGCAGGCCTCGTAATCGAAGGTGCGGGTGATGCGCTCGATGAGCGAGGGGAAGTCGAGGGTGACCACGTTCAGCTTGACGCCAATGCCGCTCAGGTCCTGCTGAATCATGGCGGCCATGCGCTCGCGCGCCTTGTTGCCGGCGTTGGTGATGACGCTGAACTCGACCGGGTGGCCGTCGCGGTCGCGCAGCACGCCGCCGCGCTGGGTGAAGCCCTCGCGGGCCAGTAGGGCGAGAGCGGCGCGCTGGTCGAAAGGATGCGGCTGGAGATGGGAGTTGAACCAGAACTTGTTGGCGGGCGAGACCCAACTGACGGCCGGCCGCGCATGGCCGCGATAGACCACGCGGGCCAGATCGGCGCGGTTGATCGACTCGGAGATGGCGCGGCGGAAGGCGGTGGAGGTGAACCATGCCTTCTTCCACGCGGGCAGCGGCGCGGCGGGAACCTGGTTGAACCAGAGCTGCTCGGAGTCCAGCGAGACGCCGGTGTCGACGGCCATCGCCGGAGCCTGCGCGGCCAGCTTGTCGTAGAGATCGGGGCTCAGGGTGTTGATGAAGTCGATCTCCCCGCGGACCAGGCGCAGCATCTCGATGTCGCGGTTCTGCTGGATGTCCAGACGGATGGAGTCGATGTAAGGGAGCTGGCGGCCCTGAGCGTCGCGGCGCCAGTAGTTGGGATTGCGCCGCAGCAGCAGGTAGGAACCGGCCTGATTCTCGGCCACGTAGTAGGGACCGAGGACGGCCATCTCCTTACGCGGCGAGCGAGCGGACAGGATGGCCACCTGGTCGAAGAGCTTGTCGAGGCCGGCGACGGGCGCGGGGAAGGTGATGGAGACTTCAGTGGGCGAGAGCGCCTGCGCGTCGACCTTGCCCTCGCCCGAGCGGAAGCTGTCGCCGGTGGGCGAGTGGAGAGCCGGGTCCATGAGGCGGCGGACGGTGAAGGCTACATCCTCGGCCGAGAACGGCGTGCCGTCGGAGAAGCGCAGGTTGGGCCGCAGCGTGAAGCGGATGGTGCGGCCATCCGGACTAACCTTCCACTTGAGCGCGAGAGCCGGCTCCAGCTGCTGGGTCTGCCGGTTCAGCCGCACCAGCACGCCGCCGGTCAGGTAGCGGACGGTGTCCGAGGCATCGTCGGCCACCAGCGCCGGGTCCATGGTGCGCGGCTCGGCGCCGATGCAGAAGCGCAACTGCGAGCCGTTCTGCGCCTGCGCGCACGGGGCGGGCAAGAGCGCGGCAAGAAGAAGAGCGGAGAGGACGAGTCTGGCATTCATGCGGGAAACTCCTGCTTGCCCAGGGCAAGGTGGAAGGAGTTGACGGTGAGAACAAGCAGAACCAGCGGGGCAAAGAGCCACGGCTGAGCGCCGAAGGCGGAGAAGGATTCGAGTTCGCGCAACAGGCTTCCCCACGAGGGCAGCGGCTCCGCGACGCCCAGACCAAGCACGCCCAGGTTGGCCTCGGCGAGGATGAAGACCGGCACCGAGATCCAGAACTGGGCGGCAAGGATGGGCCTGAGATTGGGTACGAGATGACGCCAGAGCAGGCGCAACCCGCCGCTGCCGGTGGCGCGGGCCAGCAGGATCGCATCCGACTCGAGCAACGCCGCGGCGCCCGCGCAGACCACCCGAGCCGCAGCAGCCCAGCCCAGGCAGGCGAGCAGCGAGAATGTGATGGCCACCGAAACCAGAGGCTCGACGTTGAGCGGCAACAGGGCACGCACAGCGATGAGCAGGAAGAGCCACGGGAGCGAGAGAAAGAGATCGGTGGCGGCCATGACCGCCGAGCGCACCCATCCGCCGGCAAACCCGGCAGCGCCGCCGATGAGCGCGGCAAGCAGCGTGGAGAGCAGC
>JBAVMZ010000392.1:0-18565 GCA_049690595.1 Occallatibacter sp.
CCCAGGGGGTGACCGGTCCGCAGCCGGCTCAGCCCGCGGATGCCGCGCTGCCCGATGCGCCTCTGCCGCAGGCACAGGACCCCGCTCCAGCCCCGACAGAGCAGGACGTAACCCTTCGCGGCCTGCCGCGGAACCTGCTCCGCGACCAGGCGGCCATCTGGACCAGTCCCCGGCACATCAACGCGGACAATGCCGGCTGGCTGGCCGTGCTCGCCCTGGCCACGACGGTTGCCGTCACCGCCGACCACCAGGCAATGACCGACGTGGTGCCCCGCGACAAAACGCTCAACGATCGCGCCCTGACCGCCTCGAACGCGGTGGTGGGCGGCTTCATCGCGGCGCCGCCGCTGCTGTTCTCGTGGGGCCAGTTTCGCTCCAATCCCCTGGCCCGCGAGACCGGCATTCTCACCGGCGAGGCCCTGTTGGACGGGCTCGTGGTCGAGCAGGGCGTAAAGCTGATCGCCTGGCGCGAGCGGCCCTCCGCCGACAAGGCCAAGGGCAAGTTCTTTCAGTCGTCGGCGGGAGCCGACTCGTCGTTCCCCTCGTCGCACTGCCTGCTGGCGTGGTCGGCCGCCTCGGTCATCGCGCACGAGTATCCCAGCTTCCCCGTGCAGCTTGGCGTCTATGGCCTGGCCACCGGCGTCGGCGTCACCCGCGTCCTGAGCCGGGAGCACTTCCCGGCCGATGTGCTGGCGGGCAGCGCACTGGGCTGGATGGTGGGCCGCTACGTCTTCCACAAGCACCACAGGGTCTGGCAGGAATAGGCTCGCCCAGGCGCGGGAGAGCGAATCAAAGGTAGTGCACGATCACGCGCTTCATATACCTGGTTTCCAGAGCGTTCGCCATCCGCTTGACGATGTTGCGGCGCAGGTCGAGCTCGACCGGGATGTTCGGGTCCTGGTGCGCCTCGTTGATGCGCGTCCCCACGGCGAAGCGGACCACATCGCTGTCGAGCAGCAGGCGCAGCAGGCGCACCGCCGGATTGCTCTTCAACTCCTCGGGAGCGAAGCCTTCTTCGAGCAGCCGCAGCGTCTCGCCCAGGGTCAGGATTCCCTCGGTGACCAGGTCGAAGCCTTCCATCTTTGCCGCGGGCGGCACGCGCGCATCGCGGATCTGGCGCAGATCGATCTGGATGGGCCGGTTGAGCTGGCGCGAGACAATGTTCGCCGTGGTGCCGCCGCAGATCACCTTGCGGCCCGGAGTGTGCTCGGCCATGCGCGCCAGGTCCTGGTCGTGGGCGCGGTTGAAGGGCGCGCCGGTCATCACCAGCAACTGGCGCGGGCTGCGCACATAGATCACGCCGCAGGTAATGTCGTCCTTCGCGCTGAGGCCATCCACCTCTTCGGCGCGCGCCACCAGCGCCCGTGACAGATCGCGCGCCGACAGATGCGGACGGCGGGCAATCTGGTCGCGCACGAACTCCTCGACACTGCGCAGGCCCCAGCCGAAGGGCGTGCGGAACTCGCCCATCCCCGCCTGCGTGATGCCGTCGGAGAAGAAGACGATGCGGTCTTCGCGCTGCACGTCGAAGCTGGTGTAACTGATCACGCGGTCCTGCCAGCGCTCGGGCCGCACCTCGGTCTTCTCGATAAGTGGATTGCCCTCGGGGCGGATCAGCAGGAAGGGCGGATTGCCGTGCTCGATAATGCGCGTCTGACCGGTGCCGTCGATGTCGACCACGGTAAAGGTCGAATAACTGATCTTGCGCACGCTGCAGATGGGCAGCGTGTCCATGATGATCTCGGCGGAGCGGCGCATGTCCATGGTGCTGGCGGTGAACTTCAACGCCATGGTGGCGGTCATCGTGGCCAGCACGCTGGCCTTGACGCCGCTTCCTAGCCCGTCGGAGAGCACGCTGACGACGCGACCCTCTTCCTTCACCTTCTCGGAAAGAAAGACGTCGCCGGAGATCAACTGGCCGTGCTTGGCGCGCTGGCAGAAATCGATCTCGAGGAAGTTGTCGCCAACCGGAGTCACTTCTGGCTCCTGGCGTCGCCGCTCTCCAGCTCCTCGGGGCTGAAGGAGCGCACGATGGAGTTGAGGATGATCTCCGAGTCGGCCGCATTCTCGCCGAGCAGATAGGCGATCTGCTGCACGGTCTTGAGGTTTTTCTGGATGACCTCGCGCGCGCGGCCGATGATCTGCTCCTTCTGGAAGATGGGCTCGGTGATGTCCTGAAAGGTTCCGCACAGCACCGAATGCGGTTCGATGGTGAAGATGCTTGCGTTCAGAATGCTGCGCTCGTAGCGGATGTCGTGGCTGACAATGTCTTCGCCCGACTCCATGACGCGGCGGAAGAGGCCGGAGAACGGGATGACCGCGTCGAGCAGGCTGCCCTCCAGATCCTTCTCCTGTTCGACCTCTTCGGAAAAGAGGCGCAGGAAATTCTTGTTGCACTCGATGATGCGCAACTGCTCGTCGACGATTACCACGGCCGAAGGCATCTTCTGCAGCAGGGCGTTGGCCTTTTTCTGCGCCAGCCTGCGCGTGTAGGTGGCGCACATCATCCGCTCGGCGTTGCGCGCGATCAGCGCGTGAGCAAAGTCGCGGCAGGAATCGTAGCCGCATCCTCCGCAATTCAGTTCGTCGGCGGGCGAGTGCTTGCCCACGCTGCGCAGAGCCTCTTTGACCTGCATCTGGCTGTACTCGCTGCGCGCAACCGGGGCCGCGGCATAGGGCAGCGTGACGGCCAGCGAGGGCAGGCGCGGCGCTTCGTCGGCAGGCCGCGCATACTGCAGAATCTCGAAGCGGCGCCGGGCAATCGAAGTGCTCCGTGCGGCTTTGGGCCCGTTGACGCAGGAGCCGGCGCAGGCGGTCAATTCGAGGAAGATGTTCCGCTCGGGCCGCCACGCCTCAATGCCCTTGAGCGCCTGCTCCACGTTCGCGATGCCGGAGAAGGACATGACCTGCGAGCCCTTGATTCCATCGCCGCGCGTGACGCCGGGAACGAGACCGCCCTCGATGGGATAGAGCGCTCCCTCGCGCGACTCTTCGAGCGCGAACCGGTCGTCCGGCGTTTCCCTGACGGCGCCAAGCTCGATGTTCTCCTCGGCGAGCCAGTGCTCCAGGTCCTCGAAGGTCAGTACCACGTCGAGCAGTTCGGGGTGCTCTTCCGCTTCCTTCTTCTTGGCGATGCAGGGGCCGATAAAGACCGTGGCGATCCCGTCTCCGTAGTGATCGCGCAACATGCGGCAATGCGTGAGCAGCGGCGAAAGCAGCGCGGTGATATTCGCCTGGCACTCTGGGTGATACTTGGCCACGAAATCCACGACCACAGGGCAGGCTGAGGAAATCCACACGTGCCCAGGGTCGCTCTTCATCAGCTCGAGAATGCTGGCCGAGACCTGCTGCGCGCCGAGAGCGGTTTCAGAGACCGCGAAGAAGCCAAGCTGCTTCATCGCATGGACAAGTTGCTCCGCGCGGATACCGGGGAACTGCGCAACAAACGAAGGCGCGAGCGAGACGACCACCTTGCGCCCGCTCGCCAGCAGCTCCTTCACGCGCGGCAGATCGTCGCGCACCTGCTTGGCATCGCTGGGGCAGGCGAGGATGCAGTTGCCGCAGAGGATGCACATCTCCGGCACAATGCGCGCGTAGCCATCCTGCACGCGAATGGCTTTGACCGGACACTCGCGGATGCACTTGTGACAATCCTGGCACTCGCGCCGCTCGGTGTAAATGGAGTGGAGCTGCGACATGGCTCAGCGCGCCTCCGCGCTCAACTGCTGGAGGATTTCGCGCAACTTCGCCGCGGTGACTTCGTGGCGGTCCTCGCCGCAGACGACGAGGTTGGGGCCCAGCTTGCACTCGTCGCGGCAGAGGCTTCCGGTGATGCGCACCGCATCGCCGAGGCCGCGGTTCTTCAGGTACGCTTCGATGGTTTCGAGATACTGCGAGTTCCCGCGTGCAAAGCAGGAACTGCCCAGACAGACGACGACTTCGCGAGGACTGCGGTCACACGGCATAGCTCTGCACCTGCGTTTGAATCGCGTACAAACCTGGATGCGTCGTTGTGCACGGCTCCGACTCAACCTGGCCTCTGCCGCCGGCGCCGCGGCCGGGAAAGCGTCCGATCGATCGAATCTGGCCAAGAAGGCAGCGATTGCAATCGGTGGCGCTCTCTTCAATGCAGGCTTTGGCTGGGTAGATCTGATAGAGCGCGCGATACTCGACGGGGGTGAGATTCGGCATCACCACGTTGGCGCCGGACGAGAGGCCCTGCTTGCGGCCCGAGGCCTTGTTGATGGTAGCCAGCGCGGTGGTGGCGGGGATGTTCGCATCCGGGCAGAGAATGCGCGCCAGAGCGATCATCTTGTAGACCATTTGCTCGTCGCCGGGCGTCTGCTCTTCCCCTGGGACGGAAGGACGCAGCAATCCCGCTCCGAGCGGAGTGGCGGGATGCGCGATGTACGGGCCGATGCCGATCATGTCGAGATCGAGCGCGCGGAAGGCGAGCAGATCGTGAGCGAGGCTCGCGTACGACTGGCCGGGAATGCCGACCATTACGCCGCCGCCGGCCTGGTAACCGAGCTGCTTGAGCTGGCGCAGAATTGCGAGACGATCGGGCGAGCCGGGCGTGCGGCCGGGATGAATGGTGCGGAAGAGCCGCGGGTCGGATGTCTCGAAGCGCAGCAGGTAGCGGTCCGCACCGGCTTCGCGCCAGAGCGCGAATTCGCTCAGGCTGCGCTCGCCCAGGCTGAGCGTGACCGCGAGCGGTGTTTCGCGCTTGATCCAGCGGACGATCTCCGCGATCCACTCGGCGGTGAGTGCGTCGTCTTCGCCGGCCTGCATCACCACGGTTCCGTAGCCGAGCCTCTGCGCCAGGCGGGCGCAATCGAGAACCTCTTCGCGCGTCATGCGATAGCGCGTGAGGTTCCGGTTGCCCTTGCGCAAGCCGCAGTACATGCACTGCCGCTCGCAGTGGCTGGAGACTTCGATGAGGCCGCGCAGGTGCACGGCGTCGCCGACGTTCTGTCGGCGCACCGAGTCCGCCTGCGCGTAGAGATCCTTGAGCCGCGAAGGATCGGTCTCCTTCAGCCACCGCAGGATCTCGGGTTGGGCCAGTTGCGTCACCGTTAGTTGACCAGGGCGACGTTGGTTGCGGTTGCGTGCGTATGCGCGTGAGGCAGCACTGGAGCGGCCAAAGGCGTGCGGGCTTCCTGGAAGGCCGCGAGCGCCTCGGGGAACGGTTCGAGCGCGCGCTCCAGGATGCCGAGCGCATGCGCGATGACCAGGCCGTAGTTGGTGATGGGCACGCCCTGGCTCTGGCACTCGCGGATGCGGCTCATCATCTCCTGCCGGTTCCACATGCAGGCGCCGCAGTGAATGACCAGCTTGAAAGGCGAGAGATCCTGCGGGAAGTCGCGGCCCTTGACGAAAGTGAATTCGAGCTCGCCGCCAACCACCTGGCGCAGCCAGCGGGGAATCTTCACGCGGCCGATATCTTCCTCGATGGGATGGTGCGTGCAGCTCTCGGCGATGAGCACCTTGTCGCCGGGACGCAGCGAATCCACCGTGAGCGCCGCGCGGGTCTGCGCAACCAGGTCGCCCTTCACGCGCGAGAGCAGGATGGAGAACGCGGTCAGCGGCACCGACTCCGGAGTCACGCTGGCGACGCGGTCGAAGACCTGCGCGTCGGTGACGACCAGGCTGGGCAGCGTCTTCATGTTGTTGAGCGCGCGCTGCAGGCCGTCGTCCTTGACCACGACGCAGGAGGCTTCGCCGTCGAGCAGATCGCGAATGGCCTGCACCTGAAGCTGCTTGATGCGGCCTTTGGGCGCTTCCTTGTCGATGGGCATGACGAGCACGGCGGTCTCTTCGGGCCCGACCAGATCGCGGACGATGGTGGGCGACTCGACGAAGCTGGCCGGCGCGGTTTGCATAAGCAGCTCGCGGAAGGCATCGACGCCCTCGCCGGTGGTGGCGGCCACCTGCGCGTACACGACACCATCCTTCTCAAAGCGCGCAAGCAGTTCCGCGGCGGGCTTTTCGAGGTCGGTCTTGTTCAGCGCGACGAGCACGGGAATCCCGCGCTGCCGCAATTCGGCGAGCAGCTTCTCTTCGAACTCGCCCCAGACGCCGGCCTCCGTGACGAGCACGCCAAGGTCGGTGCGGGCGATGGCCAGGCGCGTCTTCTCAATGCGCTGCGCGCCGAGCGCGCCTACATCGTCTACGCCGGCGGTGTCGACGAAGAGCACCGGGCCGATGGGAATCAACTCCATCGGCTTCTCCACCGGGTCAGTGGTTGTGCCCGGCACTTCGGAGACGATGGAAACCTGTTGCCGCGTAATGGCATTCAGCAAGCTCGACTTGCCCACATTGCGGCGACCGAAGAGGCCGATATGAAGCCGGAATCCTTTGGCTGTTGCGCGTTGCATGGATGACTCCTTTCCTTGTCTAAACGAAGACGTCGCGCTCGCCGCGCCGCACCTGATTGAGCATGGGCAGCGTGGTAGCGGTTTGCTGGCGGTCCATCTGATTGAGCTCGATGGAGATCAGCCGCTCTCCGGCCAATTTGGCCACGGGCCCTGCGTAATCGCACAGGTACTCGAGAAACGTGGAGAGCGCGTTGGGCTGGCAGTGGTACTTGATTTCGCCCGGCTTGGCCAGGTCCATGAAGTCCTGGCCGGTGCGGCCGGTGCGGTAGCATGCGGTACAGAACGAAGGCGTGTAGCCGAGCGAGACCACATCGGTGACCACCTCTTCCACCGAGCGATGATCGCCGAGCTGGAACTGGCTGCCGTTGGGATCGCCATCGCCGTCCTTGTATCCGCCGGGATCGGTGCGGCTGCCAGCGGAGATCTGCGAGATGCCGACCTCGAAGGTGCGGCGGCGTACTTCGGCGGTTTCGCGCGTGGACATGATCATGCCGGTGTACGGAACCGCGAGCCGCATGATGGCGATCAGCTTGATGAAATCGGCGTCGCCGATGGCGTGCGGCGGACGCGCGGCAATTTCCGAGCCAACGGCAGGCTCGATGCGCGGGAAGCTGATTGTGTGCGGACCGACCCCGAAGGTCTCTTCGAGATGACGGATGTGCTGCATCATCGAGAGAGTTTCGAAGCGCCAGTCGTAGAGGCCGAAGAGCAGGCCCATGCCCACGTCGTCGATGCCCGCCTGCATGGCGCGATCGAAGACGGTGGCGCGCCAGTCGAAGTCGCGCTTCTTGCCCTTCAGGTGAACGGACGCGTAGGTCGGCCGGTGGTAAGTTTCCTGGAAGAGCTGATAGGTTCCGATGCCGGCCTGCTTCAGTTGACTGAAGCGCTCGACGCTCTGCGGCGCCAGGTTGACGTTGACGCGGCGGATTTCGCCAGGGCCCACGCGCGTTTCGTAGATGGTGCCGATGGCGTCGAGAATGTACTGGAAGCCGCGCGGGGGCAGCGCCTCGCCGGAGACGAGAAGCACGCGCTTGTGCCCCTGGCGGATGAGGATGCGCGTCTCTTCGGCCACTTCTTCCTGCGCCAGCGTGCGCCGTGTCAGCTCGGTATTGGTGGCGCGGAAGGCGCAGTAGGTGCACTCGTTCGCGCAACGGTTCGAGATGTAGAGCGGTGCGAAGAAGACCAGGCGCGATCCGTAGATCTCCTCCTTGATCTTCTTCGCCGTCGAGAAGATTTCAGACAGCAGCTCGGGACTCTCGACGAACGAGAGACAGGCGACATCTTCCATAGTCAGCCCCTGCAACTCTCGCGCCTTGGCCAGCAGTTCCCGGACCTTGCCCGCAGGGGGCGGCGTCCGGCGTGCCAGCAGATTCTCGACCTCTTCCGGATTCAGGAAGTCTGCCCGTTCTTCAGTCATCTCGTTAATCTCCCGAGCGGGATTGTTGTCGCCCGCTCAACCGTTCTTCTTGGTCCCGGCATCGATGCGGCTGTTCAGCAGTTCAATCGCCTTCTCAGCCGTGCAATGCGGGATATGCTCTCCGTCGATGGTTGCGTTGGGTCCGTGCTCGCACTGCTCCAGGCAGAAGGCCGCGCGCACTTCGATCCGGTTTTCGAGGCCGGTCTCCTGCGCGTGCCGGAGCACGGTGTTGAGGGTCTCCTGCGAGCCCTTGAGGTAGCAGTTGGTGCCCAGGCAGACGCTCATCTTCGTCTTGTCGCAAGCGTGCGGCTGGGTCAGCGGCAGCGGCTCCTCGTTGATGCGGCGGCGGCTCTGGTAGCCGGTGTGCAGCAGGTGATGCGCCTTCTCGCCGCCGATCTCGCCGAGGAATTGCGCGTAGCACTCGGTGATGAAGACGTTGTCCTGCGACTTGTGCAGTTGCAGCATCTTATCGGCGTTGTAGAGCCCCTTGGTGCGCAGGGCGCGGGTGTCGCGATCCTTCGGGATTGGCTGGCCGGCGCCGCCGACGCAACCGCCGGGGCAGGCCATCACTTCGATCAGGTCGTAGTGGCTCTTGCCGGCTCTCACCTGCTCCGCCACCACGCGCGCATTGCGCAGGCCGTGCACGATGGCCAGCTTCAGCTCGGCGCCGTTGACGGTGATGCTGGCTTCGCGCAGGCCGGACTCGCCCCGCACTTCCTCGAACTCGACGCGCTCCAGCTTCTCGCCGGTGATCTTCTCCGCGGCATAGCGAAGCACCGCTTCGGTGACGCCGCCGGAGTTGCCGAAGATAACGCCCGCGCCGGTGTAGAAGCCGAAGGGCATATCGAAGGACTCGGGCTGCAGGTTGTCGAAGACCAGGCCGGCGGACTGAATCATGTGCGCCAGCTCTTGCGTGGTGAGCACGTGATCGACATCGGGATCGCCATTGACGGCAAGCTCGGGACGCTTGGCCTCGAACTTCTTCGCCGTGCAGGGCATGATGGAGACAACCTTCAGATCGGTGCGTTCGATCTTGAGTTGCTCGGGCAGCATGACCTTGAGCAGCGAGCCGAACATGCCCTGCGGAGAGCGGCAGGTCGAGAGGTTCGGCAACAGCTCGGGGAAGTACTGCTCGGCATATTTGACCCAGCCGGGGCAGCACGAGGTGAACATCGGGAGGCGCCCGTCTTCCTTCTTGCGATCGAGGAACTCGTTGGCTTCCTCGATGACGGTCAGGTCGGCGGCAAACGAGGTGTCGTAGATCTGGTCGAAGCCGAGTTGCTTGAGAGCGGCGACCATGCGGCCGGTGGTGATCTCGCCGGGCTTGAGGCCGAAGCACTCGCCCAGGCCGACGCGCACGGCCGGCGCGATCTGCACTACCACCTTTTTCTTCGGGTCCGCGAGCAGCGCCCAGACCGCGTCCACTTCGGACTTCGGCGTGAGCGCGCCGGTGGGGCAAACCACGGCGCACTGGCCGCAGTTGACGCACTCGACCTCGCCCAGTTGCTTGCCGAAGGCCGGCTTGACGCTGACTTCGTGACCGCGATGCGCGAAGTCGATGGCGCCGATGCCCTGAATCTCAGAGCACATGCGCACGCAGTCCCCGCAGAGGACGCACTTGTTGGGGTCGCGCACCAGCGACGGCGACGACTCGTCGAGAGCCACGGGCTCATGCACCGGCTTGAAGCGCACCTTGCGGATACCCAGCCTCTGGGCCAGGCTCTGCAACTGGCAGTTGGTGCTGCGCGGGCAGGTGGGGCACTGCTGGTCGTGGTTGGCCAGCAGCAGTTCCACGGCGATGCGGCGGATCTCGCGAATCTGCTCGGTGGTGGTCCGCACCTTCAGGCCGGGCTCGGGCGGAGTGGAGCAGGCGCCCATAACGCCGCGCCCTTCCACATCGACCAGACAGAGGCGGCATGCGCCGTAGACGCTCAGCTCCGAGTGATAGCAGAAGGTGGGCAGATCGATGCCGGCCTTGCGCACCAGCTCGAGCAGGTTGCGCTCGCCTTCAATCGCGACGGCGCGGCCGTCAATTGTCAACGTTGGCTGCGTAAGCTTGTTCACCGGACTAAACCCCCTCCACCGCGTGTAGTTTGCAGGCCGTCGCGCAAGCGCCGCACTTGATGCACAAGTCGGGATCGATGCGGTGCGGCTGCTTCTTTTCGCCGCTGATGGCCCCCGTGGGACATGCCTTGAGGCAGACGCCGCAACCCTTGCAGCGTTCGGCCACAATCTCCGGCTTCAGCAGCGCCTTGCAGCGGCCGGTGCGGCACTTCTTCTCGAAGATGTGCTCTTCGTACTCCTGGCGGAAGTAGCGCAGCGTGCTGAGCACCGGATTCGGCGCGGTCTTGCCGAGTCCGCAGAGCGAACCCACCTGCACCGCGCGGCCGAGCTTCTCGAGCAGGTCGAGCGTGTTCTGATCGGCGCGGCCCTCGATCACGTCGTCGAGCAGAGCCAGCAACTGGCGCGTTCCCTCGCGGCAGAGCACGCACTTGCCGCACGACTCGCGCTGCGTGAACTCCATGAAGAAGCGGGCGATCGAGACCATGCAGGTGCGCTCGTTCATTACGACGAGACCGCCGGAGCCGACCATGGCGCCGACCGAGCGGAGCGATTCGTAAGCCAGCGGAAGATCGAGGTGGTCCTGGGTGAGACATCCGCCCGAGGGACCGCCGATCTGCACCGCCTTGAAGCCGCCCTTCATCAGCTTGCCGGCGTCGTCGGTGACGCCGCCGCCGATGTTGACGACGATCTCGCGCAGCGTGGTGCCGAAGGGCACCTCGACCAGGCCCGTGTTGGCCACGTGGCCGGTGAGGGCGAAGGTCTTGGTTCCGGGCGAGTCCTTGGTGCCGACGCTCTGGAACGCTTCGGGACCGAGGTTGAGAATGCGCGAGACATGGGCCAGCGTCTCAACGTTGTTGATGATGGTGGGCTTGCCCCAGAGGCCGCTCTGCGCCGGGAAGGGCGGCTTGGGTGCGGGCATCCCGCGGCGGCCTTCGATCGAGGCGATCATCGCGGTCTCTTCGCCGCAGACAAAGGCTCCGGCGCCTTCCATCACATCGCACTTCATCGTCAGGCCGGTGCCGAAGACGTTGTTGCCCAGGATGCCTTCGCGCTCGGCGTCGGCCACGGCGCGGCGCATGCGCTCGACGGCCAGCGGATACTCGGCGCGGACGTAGACCAGCGCTTCGTCGGCGCCGATGGCGCGGGCCGCGATCATCAGGCCTTCAATGACGCTATGCGGGTTGCCTTCCATCACGGAGCGGTTCATGAAGGCGCCGGGATCGCCCTCGTCGCCGTTGCAGATGACGTACTTCTTTGCCGAGTTCTGCACGCGGGCCGCTTCCCACTTGCGTCCGGTGGGGAAGCCGCCGCCGCCGCGCCCACGCAGGCCGGACTCGGAGATCTTCTTGCAGATCAGCTCCGGGGTCATCTCGACGAAGGCCTTGCGGGCCGCCGAGTAGCCGCCGTGCAGCATGAACTCTTGAATGTCCTCGGGGTCGAGGAAGCCGCACTCGTGCAGGACGAGGCGGTTCTGGCGGGCGTAGAAGGGATTGTCTTCAAGGCCGCGGCAGGAGTTGCGCGTGGCCGGGTCCTTGTAGAGCAGGCGCTCGACCACCTGGTGGCCGACGAGCGTCTCGTGCACGATCTCGGTAACGTCCTCGGGGCGCACGCGGGTGTAGAGGATGCCATCGGGAACGACCGAGACCAGCGGTCCCATCTGGCAGAAGCCCTGGCAGCCGCTCTTCGAGAGCCGCACGTCGCGGTCGCCGGCTTCGGGACGGAGCTCGAGGATCACATTGAGGCCCGAGCCCTCCATCTCTTCGCGAAAGCGATTGAAGACCTTCATGGCGCCGTTGGCCATGCAGCCGGTGCCGGCGCAGAGAATGACGCGGCGCATCCCCGCGCCAGCCGCATCGGCGCCGCCTTTGGCGGGCAGAACAACCAGTTCGTGGTTAGTGCACATGGGCATCTCCATTGGCCGGCACGGCCGCATCGGCCAGCGCTCCGGCGGTTTCCTGCGCGCGGATCTCGTCCACCAGGGCGACTGCGCGCTCGGGCGTCATGCTGCCGTAGACCTGCTCGTCGATGACAACTACCGGGGCCAGGCCGCAAGCGCCCAGGCAGGCCACCGTCTCCACGGTGAAGAGGTTGTCGGCCGAGGTCTTGCGCTTCTCGCTGGTTCCCAGCTTCTCGTGCAGGGCGTGCAGCACGGGCAGCGACTGCTTGACGTGGCAGGCAGTGCCGTCGCAGATGCGGACAAGGTGCTTGCCCCTGGGCTCGAGCGCGAAGTGGGCATAAAACGTGGCCACTCCAAAGACGCGGGCCGGAGGCACGTCCAGCGAGGTGGCAACGTGGGTCAGAACCTCTTCCGGCAGGTACGAGTATTCATGCTGGATCGCTTGAAGGATTGGGATCAGCCCGCTCGGCCGGTATCCGTGCCGGTCGAGGATCTGGCAAACCTTCTCGAATTTCTGTGCGCGATCGAGCGCAGCAGGCGCAGTGGCCATTAGTGCAAGCCTCCGTCGGGTTGGAATGGAACATGGAATCGTCTCGCCAGCTCCCAGGAAAGCGAAGCCAGCGAGGAGTAAAGATCTTCGTTGTGGACAATGATGTGGGCTGGGAGCTTGAGGCGGACCGGAGCGAAGTTCCAGATGGCCTGGATGCCGCCGCGGACCATCTCGTCGGCGATATCCTGGGCCACTCCGGCCGGTGTGGTGATGATGCCAAGGTGGATGCTCATCCTCTGAGCCAGGTCGGCCAGCTTGTCGAGGGACAAGACGGCCTTGCCGCGAATCCACTGACCTTGCTTTTCCGGGTCCGCGTCGAAGGCGGCGACGATGCGCAGGCCGAAATGGGAGAAGCGTTCGTGGCCCAGCAGGGCGGTGCCCAGATTGCCAACACCCACCAGAAAGGCCTCGTTGACTTTGTTCCAGCCGAGGAAGCTCTCGATGGCCTGAAGCAGTTCCGGGACCGAATAGCCGGTCTTCGGCTTGCCGACGATGCCGGTGAATTGCAGGTCCTTGCGCACCTGGACGGGGACCAGGTTCAGGTCGCGGCCAATGACGCTGCAAGAGACGCGCTCGATTCCCTTGGCCTTGAGGTCGGTCAGGTAATGGTGGTACTGGGGCAGGCGGCTCAGGCTGGGCTGGGGAATGCCCGCGCTGGCGTGTGCCATGCCAACGCTATTCGATATTTTTATATCGATACCCATATACCGAGAATAGGAAAGAGTGATTTGCCGGGCCGTGACAGTGGTCACGGTCCGGCGGGCGCGTCTCTCAATTTGAGACACGCTGGCCAGCGCCCCCGTCAGCCCCGGGGCGGTTGATTTGGCTTCCATGGGGGTGAAAGAGAGCCGGAGGGGACGTGACGTGCTTGGAAAGCTGCCTTTAAGCCTCTTAGAAATAGTTGCGAAGAGCGACCGCAGGCCCTTCGGCTACGGTCGCCTGGCGAAGTTCGGGGTGCCAGATTCCGAGACGACAGATTAAAAGCGGTCCCAGTGCAGGACGTCAGCCAGCTGGCGCTTCTCGATCTGCGGCGTCTCGGCGGGGTAGCCGAAGGAGACGATAGCGATCAGTTGCCGGTCGGCGGGCGCGCCGAAGGCCTGGGCGACGGCCGGTCCGTAGGCCTGCTTCGTCCCGGCGACCCAGCAGGAGCCGATGCCGTGCGCCGCGGCGGCAAGTTGCAAGTTCTGGGTGGCGGCCGAGCAGTCTTCCACTGCGTAGCCGGTCTCGCGGGCCAGCACCAGGATGGCGAAGGCCGCTTTGGCGATGAACTCGGCATGGCCCAGCATGGGCGGAATCCGCTCCAGATCCTCGCGCGCGGTGAGGACGACAAAGTCCCAGGGCTGGTCGTTCATGGCCGTTGGCGCCAGGCGCCCGCAGTCGACGATCTCCTCGATGAGGGGTCGCGCGACCGGGTCGGGGGTGTAGGTGCGGATGCTGCGGCGGTTTTTCAGGACTTCGATTGCGTTCATCTGGCGGCGATGGCTCCGGAGAGTGATTCGTTGGGGCCGCGGGGCACGGTGGCGGGGCGGCGCCGAACCCTCCATTTTACCCTGTGGAGAAACCCGCGGCATCCCTTGGCGCCCGCAATGTGGGCCTCGACCGCGCGCCAGGGGGAGGGTAGGCAGGTTTAGCAGACTCTCTTTCCGGTCACCGCCGAGATCTCCGCAACGGCATTCCCTTCCGGATTCGCTCCGGACTGAACCCTCTTTTCAGCGTGCCTTCGTGCCGGCTGGTCAAATTCGCGCAAGAATATCTCTGCGGGCCCCGTCACAAACGGAGAGAACCGCAGACGATACCAGCAGCAGCACTCTCTCTTCCCCACCGAGGTACAAGCGATGTTCGTTTCAAGACAGGTCTTCCCCTGCCGGAGCTTCGGGTTTCTCAAGTCTCCGGCTCTGCCACTTCTGATCCTCTTCGCCGCAGTTCTCAGCTTTTGCAGGCCGGTCTCCGCCGCCGCTGTCTCCATCTCGGTGGACCCAGCCACGTTGACTCTGGCCGAAGGCGCAAGCCACAGCATCACCGCCAAGGTGCTGAACACCACCAACACCGCGGTTACCTGGTCGGCGAGCTGCGGCAAGCTCTCCAGCACCACCGCGAACCCAGTGAGCTACACCGCGCCGGCCACGGCCGGGAGCTGCACCGTAACAGCGACCAGCAAGGCCGATACAACCAAGACGGCCATGACCAAGGTGACCGTGACCGCCAAGGCGGTGAGCGTCTCCGTCTCGCCCACCTCGGCCCCCCTGCTGACCAGCGCCAAGCAGAAGTTCACGGCCACGGTAATCAACACGACGAACACCGCCGTGAAGTGGACCGCCACCTGCGGCGCGCTGTCGAGCGCGGCGGCCAATCCGGTGACCTACACGGCGCCCGCTGCCGCCGGCACGTGCAAGGTGACGGCGACCAGCCAGGCCGACACGAGCAAGTCCGCCACGGCAACCGTCACGGTGACAGTGAAACCGCCCAACGTGAGCATCTCCGTGACGCCGGCGAGCAGCAGCGTTCCGGTGGGCGGCAAGGTGAGCCTGACCGCCACGGTGACGGGCAGTTCGGACACCGCCGTGAAGTGGACCGCGGAGAGTGTGAGCGGGGATAACGGCACGATTACCGGAAGCGGCGACACGATCCAGTACAGCAACTCCAGCCCCGGCGTGGCGCGGGTCACCGCGACCAGCGTGGCCAACCCCTCGCAGTTCACAACGGTCAACGTCCTGATGACGCCGGCCGGCCAGACCTATCCCGCGGTTCCCTACCCTGTGGCGACGCACCCGCGGCTCTGGATTACGCCAGCCGATGTGACGCGGATGCAGGGCTGGGCCACCGACTCCAACCCGACCTACGGGCAGGGCGTCAAGCTGCTGCTGAACCAGGCGCTCAACGTCTACAACACGCAGTTATTCCCCGGCGGAAAGGCGAACCCCAACTGGCCCGATCCGGGCGATGTGCAGGGCTACCAGCCGCCGCTGGCCGAGGAGAACGCCCTGATCCTGGCCTTCAACTCGCTGATCGACCCGAACCCGGCCAACCGCATCGCCTACGCGCAGGATGCGCGCAACCTGATCATGCACGCCATGAACCTGGCGGCGATGGGCCACCAGGCGAATGCGCCCTATCGCGATCCGGCCTTTGCGGTCTACAACCGCGGCAGCGCCACCGGCCAGGATTGGCCTCTGGTGGTGGACTGGATTTACGAAACCAAAGACGCCGGCGGCCACAACATCCTGACCAACGCCGACAAGGCCACCATCCGCAACGTCTTCATGCTGTGGGCGGCCGACTGCGTCACCGCCTCGACCACCGGCGGCGACAGCCCGCAGGTGCAGGGCGTGATCAACAGCCTGCTTCTGCTTCCCGCCGTCAAGCCCTACCGCATGGCCGCCAACAACTACTACCTGGCCCATGCCCGGCTGCTGACCATGATGTCGCTGGCCATCGATCCCGGCGACGACCCGGTGGTAAGCCCCTCGCAGCCGGCCACCGAGCTGGGCAACACGCTGCGCAGCTATCTCACCGATGCGGTCGGCGCCTGGCTCTACCAGGAGTACGCGATGTTCGGCGACGCGCAGACGGTGGCTACGGATTACGGCATCCCGGGCGGCGGCAAGGGCTTCGGTCTGGCCTCCGGCGGCCTGCCGCCGGAGGGTATGCTCTACGGCGAATCCTTCGGCTACGTGCTGGGCCAGTTGCTGGCCCTGCAGACCGCCGGCTTCAATAACTCGACTTATGCCAGCTTCACCGGGCCGCAGATCAAGCTGATCGGCGCGCCTATCTGGGACCGCTACTTCACCGGGATGATGAGCTCGCTGATTCCCACCAGCTTTGTTCCGCCGTCGGAGCCTTACATTGGCTCCATCTACCAGTTCGCCTCCTACGGCGACCTGCTCCGCCTCTGGGTGGAACCGGACAACATCAACTCCTACACGCTGCTGGATCTGCTGGAGAACCAGAACGGCTCGACGGCGCACCAGTCTGGCATTCGGTGGTTCGCGGCCAACGTGCTGCCGGGCGGCGCCAGCGCGATTACGACGCGCATGGCCGAGAACCTGACCTGGGGCGATATGGAGAGCCTGGAGTACTTCATGCTCTTCGATCCGGCGGCGCAGCCAGCGCCCGATCCGCGGCCCTCGTTCCCGCTCGAGTTCTACGATCCCGGCGCGGGCAGAATCGTGGCCCATAGCGACTGGGGCGCGAAGAACACGCTCTTCGACTACCACGCAAGCTGGGAGTCGATCAACCACCAGGACGGCAACGCCGGCGAGTTCGAGATGTACCGGAAGGGCGAGTGGCTGACCAAGGAGATGAGCAACTACGACAACAACGAAGTCGGGTTGACCACCTACTACCACAACACGCTGGCGCTCAAGAACTGGTGCCCCGGCGGAACCCCGAGCCTGGGCTGGGCTGAGGGCGGCATCTGGAAGAACGGCAGCCAGTGGCTGTGGGACGAGAGCGCCTCCGACCCGGTGACGCTCGCCTCCAGCGGCAAAGGCTACCTCTTCGCCTTCACGGACATGACCGGCCTCTATAACCGCCCCGACCAGTGGGACGCGAGTCAGAGCGCCGTGGCCATCACCCGCGCGCAGCGCTCCATCTTCTGGCTCAACAACGACTACATCGTGGTCTACGACCGCGCCACGTCCAAGAACTCCGGGCTCTTCAAGCGCTTCAACCTGAGCCTGGTAACCCACCCGGCGATAAGCGGCAAGAACGCCACCGAGACCATGGCCGACGGTCAGCAACTGTTCATCCACACGCTGCTGCCGGCGAACGCCAGCATCACGGCGCGCCAGGCCGACACGGATCTGAACCCCATCGCGGATCTCGAGCCGACCAAGTATGTGATGACGGTCGAGGACACCTCGGACCCGACCGACATCCGCTTCCTGCACGTGTTGCAGGGTGCGGACCAGGGCGCTAAGGCCACGGCGGTGACGGGCTTCAGCTCGACCAGCGGCACCGCCTTCGACGGAGCGCTGGTGGGCACGACGGCGCTGCTCTTCATCCACGACGACAAGCAGACCGCGAGCTTCAGCAAGACGGTCTACTCGGAACCGGCGACGGTGACGGCCAACTTCGTGGCCGGTCTGAAGCCGGGCGGGGCCTACACGGTGATGAAGACCCCTGGCGCCGGCTCAACGCAGATCACCATCACCGCGGGCGGCGCCACGATGGCCGACGCAGCCGGCGTGCTCGTCTTCTAGGACAACATGCAATCCAACCCGAAACGAGGTGCCGCTGGATTCATCTCCAGCGGCTCTCGTCTTTGCGCGGCCGGATTGCGTCGCGCGATTGACTCCCTCCGCGCCGCTGGGATTTCATGGGAGTTGTGCCGCGCAAGCTCCCACTGCCCGTCGATGCGATCCTGCCGCAAGTCCTCTCTTCGATCGAGACCCATCGCAGCCTGGTGATTGAAGCCGCGCCCGGCGCGGGCAAGACCACCCGCGTGCCGCCGGCGCTGCTCGGCGCAATGCGCGGCCAGGTGCTGGTGCTGGAGCCACGCCGCATTGCAGCGCGGCTGGCGGCGCGCCGCGTGGCCTGGGAGATTTGCGAGAAACCGGGCGCGACGGTCGGCTACCAAGTGCGTTTCGAGCGGGTCGCCGGCCCGGCCACTCGGCTGCACTACATGACCGAGGGCGTGCTGACGCGGCGGCTCTTCACCGACCCCGATCTGCGCGGCGTGGACGCGGTGGTGCTCGACGAGTTTCACGAGCGGCATCTCGAAACCGACCTGGCCCTGGCGCTGCTCAAGCGGCTGCAGCGGCGGCGGCAGGAATTGCGGCTCATCGTCATGTCGGCAACGCTCGATGCCGCGCCGGTGGCCCGCTTCCTCGGCGATTGCCCGGTGGTGCGCTCGGAAGGACGCCTGTTTCCGCTTGCCATCGAGCATCTGCCTTACTCGCCCGCGCCGCTGGAGGCGCAGGTGGCCGATGCGGTGGAAAGGTTGTATCGGCTGGAGCAGGCCGGCCGCGCCGGCGACGCGCTGGTGTTTCTTCCCGGCGCAGCGGAGATTCGCCGCGCACTGCGCGCCTGCGAGCCGGTCGCGCGCCGGGCGAATCTGCTGGCGCTGGCGCTGCACGGCGATCTTTCGCCGGCCGAGCAGGATCGTGTGGTCGCGCCCAGCGCGCAGCGCAAGCTGATCCTGGCCACCAATGTTGCTGAAAGCTCCATCACCATCGACGGCGTGACGGCGGTGATCGACAGCGGCCTGGCGCGCGTCGCTTCCTTCTCGCCGTGGACCGGGCTGCCGACGTTGACCGTGG
>JBAVMZ010000393.1:0-8429 GCA_049690595.1 Occallatibacter sp.
CTCCAGACCCACGCGTCCCCGCCCCCGGCACGAGCCCCATCGCCGTCCTGTTCATGAGGGGCGGGGCGTTTGCATCTGCACCGGCTTGTGGAGCGCCGCGTGCTTTCTTCCTGCCGAATGCAAAGGCCGCCTGGAGGGTGATCTCCAGGCGGCCTTTGGTTCCTTGACTGGGTTGAGCCGGTCTATTTCCGTTTCCGTACTGGCTTGACCGGATGCTTTTCGAGCTTGCTCGAGTCCACCGGCGTCAGGCCGGCAGTGTCCAACGTCGAGCCCGAGGGAATGAGGGTGGTGGTGACCGTGGCATCGTCGGCGGAACCCGTATAGACAGCGATCCGCGATGAGTCGATGCCCTTCTCGCTCACCAGGTAGGTTTTGGTGTTGACGGCGCGCTCGGCGGCCAGATTCTTGCCGCCCTTCTCGCCGCTGGAAGCATTGCCGGCCAGGGCGATCGTGGCATCGGAGGTGCGCTGCAAGCTTTCCGCAACCTCATCCAGGCAGGCCTTGGCCTCGTTGTCCACGCGAGACGGCCGGCGGACGTCGCGCCCAAAATGAATGGAGCAGAGTCCGCTTGTCATCGGCTTGGCGGTGACGGGAAGAGGCGCAACCGTCACGGTGGTGACGGCCGAGGCGGGCTGGCCCTTGTCGTCCACCACGTTGCAGGTCACGGTGACGGCGCCCAGTGAGCCGCCCGCGGTAGCAAGGGTAGCCGTGGTGCCGGAGCCGGTCACGGTGCCGGAGGTCGCCTGATAGCTGTAGGTCAGGGGGCGATTCTGCGGGCTGACGCCGATCGCCGTAATGGTGGAAGTGGCTCCGGAGATCACCGAGGCGGGATCGGCAGTGCAACTGACGGTGGGCGGCTCATATGGCTTCACCCGATAGGCGGCTGTGCAATCGGCATTCTCGCTGGGCCTGTCGCCCTCGGAGACGTGGCCTTTCAGGGTGTAGGCGCCGGGTGCGACATTGGCTGTGTCGATGCGGGCGTTGCTGGTGACGCCCGTGACAGTTCCGCCATCCACGAACCATGTGTAGACGGCGACCTTTGCGGGATTCAGGCTCACGGCCGTCCCCGACGCCGCAATCGGCTCTCCGGGGAATACGGAGGTTGGGGTAACCGAGCAGGAATAGGTCAAGGGGGAGGGCGGCGGAGGCGGAGGAGCGGTATTTCCACCGAAGCGGAAGACGATCCCCGCCGACAGGCGGATGTCGTTCTGGCCGCCTGCTTTTCCGGTGGTGTAAGAGGTGAACCGGGTCATCAGGTACTCGGCTTGAATGACGCGGATGGCGAGATGGCGGCGAACCGTAATGTCTACGCCGCCACCGGCGGTCATGGCAAAGGAGTTTTCATCGGGGAGCAGCGTGCAACTGAAGGTGCATTTGGCGATGCGGATCTCGTTGGCGTGCACCCCTCCGAAGAGGGCCTGCACAAAGGGAGTGATCCGACTGTCGTTTCGGAAGGAAAGGCGCGGCCCAACCAGGTACGAGTACATGGCCGTGTTTGGGTTGTCGACGTCGATCGTCGACCCGTATGCTCCGGTGAATCGGACCTCCGAGTTCGTGTAAGCCCCGAAGTCGCCAACGATCCCGAGATAGCGGTTGAGGTTGAAAGCGAGCGACGCGCTGCCGCCATGCATGTAGACCAGCCGGTTTCCGGCAGCCAGCGTCGGCACCGCACGCAGATAGGAGTAACCCAGGAAGAGTTCAGCGGTGGGAGTGCCGATGTCGCGCCCTCTGGCGAAGGGCGACACCGCCCCCCCAGCCCCCATTGACTCGCTCGGCGACGCCGCTGTTGGCTCGGCGGCAGTTGAAGCGCTGGAATCGGAGGCCTTGGCGTCCGTGGTCCCCGCAGCCGGCTTTGCCGCCTCGTCCGCACGAAGCAGGAACGCAGGCATCAGAACCGCGGCAAACACCGCACTGGCTATCACCCTCTTGCTCAATTTCATTGTCGCCTCCCGAACTGCGCATCGCGGTCATCGAAAATCTCGGCGCCGGGTTGATCCGGCGCGAATGGAACAAGCCAAGCAGCGCGTTGCCTGAGAAGGGCTGGGACCGCCCGCTTGGCAGGCGGTCCCAGCCGGTGCCTTATGGGGTAGGCACATTGATGACGGTGTTGACCATGGTGACGGGTCCAACCAAAGCAAGCGCTCTGCCGTTGATCGTCGTCACCTCCGCCACTCCGGCAGTAGAGATCGAGACGCCCGCCTGGGAGATGATGGTCCCTGCCATCGTCCCGCCTCCCAGTATCCCGTTGACCGTCGCGGCAGTCCCGACCTGCCAGTAGACGTTGCTGGCCTTGGCGCCGTTGACCAGCTTGACATTCCGGTGTGCCGACGGCGTGCCCACGGTCAGAGTTGTGGCCATCTGGAAGACCCAGGAGGCTGTGGGATCGCCCTTGGCATCGAGAGTAAGATCCCCAGCGGTTATGCCGTAGGAACCCGGCGCGGACTTATAGATGCCAGGAGCCAGGGTGCGATTGCCCAACTCGCCCGCATTCCCGCCTCCGCATCCGGGGCAGACCGACACATCCAGGCCGTTGGGGATGGCCGCCAGCGTGTTGTAGGCGGTAAGGGCCTCCGCCTGGGCTTCGGTTGCAACCGCGAATGTTGCCGCGGTTCCTTCGTTGGGGCACCCAACGGTAGGCGGCGGCGCGGCGGTGTTGATGGTTCCATTCACCACGCCTATATCGAGCGTCGTCTCCGTGTAGGTGCATTCATTGACGCCGCCAACCACTACGGTGGTGTCGTGGAAACCGGTGATTATGGTTGAAACGCCCGTGGTCCCGATATAACCGTTGATGATCGTGTAGATCCCCTGGTTGGTCATCCCGGCCGAACCGCCAAAACCGCCAAAGAGGGAGATGGTCGGCCCAAGGATGACTGGCGGAGTAACCACCGCCGCCCCGGTCGTAAAGGTCCAGGGATTCGGCGCGCCCATGTTGCTCAGCGGGTTGCCAGCCAGGTCCGTCGCGCCTTTGGTCACCAGCACCGTATAGGTGGTGCTGGCCATCAGCGGGGCCGCGGGCGTGAGCGTGGCAATGAAGTTGATCGGATCGTAGGTAATCGCTGCCGGAATCAGGGTTCCGCCCGCATTGAGCGTCCCGCCCGTCGTGAGTTGGAAGGTCTCCGGGGTGAGGGTGAGTGGATCCATCGCCTCGCTGAAGGTTGCGCTCACCGCCACATTGAGCGCCACCTTTGTGGCCAGGTTCGCCGGAATCGTGGAAACCAGATCTGGCGGAGTGACCACGACAGCCGCGGCGGTCTTGAAGGTCCAAACGTAGTTGTTGGCCATCGGATCGCCTGCCAGGTCCTGAACGCCGGTGGTGATGGTGGCCGTATAGGTGGTATCGGCATCCAGATTCGCCGCTGGCACGAACACGAGCTGCTTCGAGATTGCGGCGTACGCGACCAGGCCGGAGACCGGAGTGGAGGAGCCCTGTGCCATCAGTTTGAAGTTGCTCGAGCTGATAGTGGCAGGGTTCATCGCCTCACTGAAGGTGGCGCTGACTACCTGGTTGAGAGGTACATTCGTGTCCTCCGGGGTCGTAACAGGAATGGTTGAGATGACCGTCGGCGGTATGGCGGCCGCAGCAGCGGCGGTGGTGAAGGTCCAGGTATAGGGAACGACTCCCGCGTCGTCGTTCAGGTCCAGTGCTCCGGAGGTGATCGTGGCTGTG
Organism: Occallatibacter sp.; assembly: GCA_049690595.1. GTDB lineage: Bacteria > Acidobacteriota > Terriglobia > Terriglobales > Acidobacteriaceae > Telmatobacter. The sequence goes on from JBAVMZ010000393.1 coordinate 3,671, forward strand.
TATTCGGTGCTGGGCAGCAGCTTGGCAAACGGTGCAAAGGTGGCTACCGAGCCGGCGGGGACATAGGCGATCACGCCGTTGACCGCGTCGCCCGATTTCGTCGCCTTCAGCAGGAAGGTTGCCGAGTTGATCGATTCCGGATCCATTGCTTCGCTGAAGGTTGCGCTGAGAACCTGGTTGATTGGCACGTCCACTGCCAGATTGACAGGCACCGTCGAGATGACTGTCGGCGCCAGCGGGGCGGCCGGGACAGTCCTGAAGGTCCACACGTAGTTCGCGGCCATCGGAGTACCGGCCAGATCCTGGGCAGCGGTACTGATGGTGGCTGTGTAGAGCGTGTTGACGGCAAGATCGGCGTTTGGCGTAAAGGTAGCCATGGAACCCGAGCAGCCGACTGTGCCCGCTATCGACTTCATGCCTGGGCCCGTCATGGTGAAAGAGTTTGCGGGAGACGCGAGGCTGGCGCAGTTCATCGCCTCGTTGAACGTGGCGTGGAGGACCTGGGCGATGGGGACGCCGGTGGCTGAGTTCGCCGGGACCGTCATCACCACCACGGGCGCCGGGGTAATGGTGGTAAAGCTCCACCTGTAGTCGGCAACCAGCGGAATGCCCGCCTTGCTCATGGCCCCGGTTGTGATCGTGGCCGTGTAGGTGGTGTCAAATGCGAGAACGCCGGAGGTGGGGGTAAACGTGGCCACCAGGCCATTGGCGCTCAAACCGACGGTTCCAGGCACAGCCACACCGCCCGGCGCCGCTACCGTAAAGGTCATGGGGCCGATTGAAGCCGCGTCCATCGCCTGATTGAAGGTCGCGCTGATCGTCGCGTTCACGGCGACATTGGCAGCGCCCTGAACGGGAGTTACCGAGACAACGATCGGAGTGGTTGAAGAGATCGTGGTAAATGTCCACACGTAGTTGCCGGCCAACGGAGTGCCGGCCTGGTCTTTCGCCGCGGTGGTGATCGTGGCCGTGTAGGTGGTGCCGTTTGCGAGCGGGCCAGCCGAGGGGGTAAACGTGGCGACTGTGCCATTGCCATTCAGCGTGACGGTTCCAGCGACGGGGACGCCGCCCGGCCCTTCGACCGTGAAGGCCGAGGCAACCGAGGAGGTCATGGCCAGGCTGAAGGTCGCGGTGATGGGCGCGTTGGTGAGGACGTTTTGAGCGAATGGTAGAGGCGTTACCGACACTACGATCGGGACGGGTGGAATCACCGCCGCAATCGTGGTAAACGACCACACGTAGTTGGCGGCCAACGGCGTGCCGGCCTGGTCTTTAGCCGCGGTGGTGATCGTGGCCGTGTAAGTGGTGCCGTTTGCGAGTGCGCCAGCCGTGGGCGTAAACGTGGCGACCGTGCCACTCTCATTCAGCGTGACGGTCCCAGCCACGACAACGCCGCCCGGCGCTTCGACCGTGAAAGCCGAGGCAACCGACGAGGTCATGCTCTGGCTGAAGGTCGCGGTGATGGGCGCTTTGACCGGAACGTTTTGAGCGAATGGAAGAGGCGTAACCGACACTACGATTGGGACGGGTGGAATCACCGCCGCAAGCGTGGTAAACGACCACACGTAGTTGTTCACCAGTTCGGCGCCGCCCGGACTGGCAGCCGCGGTGGTGATGGTAGCCGTATAGGTGACTCCCGGCGAGAGAGCCGCCGCCGGAGTAAAGGTCGCGACCATGCTCGCGTAACTCACCGTACCGGTTACAGGCCCGGCCGGACTCGCCAGCAAAAAGCTGGAGGCCGTGATCGTGGCTGGATTCATGGCCATGTTGAAGGTCGCGGTGACCGTCGTATTGAGGGCGACGCCGGTAGCGCCTTGAGCGGGGGTTACCGATACCACGCCCGGGATAGTTACCATTTCTTGACCGCATCCGGTCACCAGAGCGACTAGCAGAGTCGCCAGGAAGCACATGAATCCAATCCCGTATTTGCGCATTTGTAACCTCTTGTCCGACCGTTGTGGCACAGTGACCATCACTCGCCTTTGCGCCGGCGTGGGGTGCTGGCACAGTTTGGCTTTCCAAAAGTAACAAGGCGGAATTTGCGGGTCTGTATAAGAATGCTCACTCGCACCTGCGTAAAGGGCGAGAACTTCGCAGAAGCGAGCAGAATTGACCACTTATTGAGGGGGCTGGATTCCTGGTTCCCGAGCAGCCGGCGCCGCGGAGAGCGGAACTCGCCGGATCGATCCGGGAAGCGCGGTATGCGCAGGGAACACACACCGGGGAGCGGCGATCATCTGCTCAACACAACGGGATAAGCGGTTCCACGGTTGCCGTACCCGGAAGCGACTGTCCATAAGGGGCGTCTTCCTCGATAAGACGTCTCGGAAGGGCGATCCCTTCGGGATGCAACCATTGCGGAGGGGCAATCGCGGCCGCAACGTCTGTTCTATTCGGGCGGCTCACTGCCCGCAGCACTTCTTGTACTTCTTGCCGCTGCCGCAGGGGCAGGGGTCGTTGCGGCCCACCTTAGGCCCCTCGCGGCGGTACGGCGCCGGAACCCCGAACTCCTCGTCGAAGAGGCTTGCCGGCGGGTTCAAGTTACGCGGGGCGCCGGCCCACTCCGCGGCCGGTTGCTTCTCAGCTTCCACTTCCTTTTCGTGGAAGCAAGCCCACCACTCCATCTCGTCATCGACGGTGGTCACATAATGCTTGTGCGGGTCGGCGGCCAGACGCTCCATCGCCGCGTCCAGCCCCAGACCCAAATCTCGCTCGACGTCGTTGAGGCTCACAGTCCCTGGATCGATCAAGCCATCTTCGTAGGCTTTCTCGATCTCCGGAATGAGGTCTCCGGGCCAGAGATCGCCTGCGGCGCAGACCAGATCGCCCCAGACCACGTCGTTCTTGTCGCGCAATCCGCCGTGAAAGAGAGTGCGGAAATACTCCACCGCCTCGGCGCGGGCGATGGCTTTCTCCCGAACCAACGTCAAAATAGCCGTGAATCCCGCGACGCGCGCCCACTCATCCGCGACCTCGTCCTCGATCAGCTTGTGGAGTCCCTTCCAATCGCCGCCGCAGACCGAAGCCAAGCATTTGCCCAGGTGCTCGGTGGTGGAATCCCCGAAGAGATCGTAGATTGTCTCGCCGGGAAATCTCGCGATTTGCAGCAACAGCGGATAAGCGCGCTGTTCGCGGAATTGCGCGAGCAAGAACATGGCATAGAGATGGTCCATGCGGTCGTTGGTCGGGTCGAAGGAGGGGCCGAGGCGCACCACTTCCGCCAGGATTTCCAGCAGCGCGGGCGCGATCTCGTCGCGGCGCTCCACGGCCGCAGCTACGGCCTCGCGTTCGTACTTGCCGTCGAAGAGATGAAAGCGTTCGAGAATTTCGGGGATTTCCATGTGTGGGTCCGCAAGATGCAGGTTATGGGGCTGGGTTCGGGCTTGCGAGCCGAGGCTAGTGCGGTAAGTCAGAAGTACTTTGAAGAACAACCGCAGATCCTTCGACTCCGTTTGCCGCAAAAAGCGCGGCAAACTCCGCTCAGGATGACAGATTCCTATTCCAACAACTTCTGACCCAGGACACTAGTCTTTCAGCGTCACCGTAATCTTGCGCGCGTCGCCGCCGGCGGAAGTGATCGCAATCTCGCCGGTGGCCTTCTTCTTGATGCTCTTGAACTTCTCGCCCCACTCGACGAAGACCAGCGCGTCGGGAGTGAGTAACTCATCGAGTCCCAGAGTTTCGAGCTGGCGCTCGCCTTCCAGACGGTAGACATCGAGGTGGAAGAGCTTGACCGGCTTGCCCTGGCTGGCGCCGTCGTACTCGTGCAGCAGCGTGAAGGTGGGGCTGGTCACGTCGTCGGGCTCGGCCGCGTCCAGCGCCTGCGCAATGCCCTTCACCAGCGTCGTCTTGCCAGTGCCCAGATCGCCGCGCAGAATCAGCAGTTGCGGCGGATGCAAATACTTCGCCAGCTTGCGCCCCACCTCGACGGTGTCCGCTCCGCTGTGCGTGGTGAACTCGTGGCTGCGGCCTCGTGCGGGTGCGGCGACCTTCGACATTCTGCTGCCTCGCGGGAGGCCGGTCAGTGCTCCGCCGGCAGCCCCTGTATCCAAAGATACCCGCTCGGGGTGTGCGGACGAAAGCGGAAGGCACGCGAAAGTGAGACGAGCGCATCTGTGGCCAGCAGGGTGTGCTGATCGGCCTCGCGCAGGGCCAGGTCGCAGGCCAGCCCGTGCAGGTAAACCGCCGCCTCCACCGCTCGCTCCGCATCCTCCGGGTGCTGCGCCACCAGGCCCGCGATCAGCCCGGTCAGCACGTCGCCGCTGCCGCCCTTGGCCATCGCCGGATTCCCGCTGGTGTTCACCGCCACCCGTCCGTCCCGGTGCGCGATCACGGTCCGCGCTCCTTTGAGCACCAGCGTCACGCCCAGCCGTTGGGCAAAGGCACGCGCCGTCTCCAGGCGGTTGGCCTGAATCTCCGCGGTCGCCAGGCCGGTCAGCCGCGCCATCTCGCCCGGGTGCGGCGTCAGGATGAGCGTGCGCCCCTTCGCCAGCTTGGCCAGCAGCACGGGCTTGGCCGCCAGGATGTTCAGCGCGTCCGCGTCCAGCACCGCCGGCAGCCTGGTGGCCGAGAGCAGCCCGGCGGTGAACTTCACCGTATCCGCGCTCTGCCCCAGCCCCGGCCCCACGGCCAGCACCGTCTTGCCGTTCACAAGAGCCGCCAGAGTCTCCGGAGCCAGGTTCTCCTGCGCAATCTGACCCGCCGCCGTGGCGCTGAGCGGATGCGTCATCAGTTCCGGCGCCACCGCCGCCACCAGCGC
>JBAVMZ010000394.1:0-2365 GCA_049690595.1 Occallatibacter sp.
TCTATGGGGCGAGCGCCGCGCCCTAGGACGCCCTGGGACGGTGCGCGCCGCACCGTGAACGCCCGATTCGGCCCGGCGACACTGTGCTAGGCTCAATGCCAGCGAGATAGAGCTGTAAGCGATCGCCGTTGTTGGGTTATTTGCACTATTGTGCGGGCGGCGGTTTTCAGGCATGTTGTGCCCTCTCGCAAGGAGTGCACCCCATGTCGCCCGAGTTGCTGGCCGCCCTTCACGACGTCGAAGCGCTCACGCCTCCGGCTTTTGCCGAGCTCGGAAGAAGTATCCCTATCGAGTGGCTTGAGCACGTGCTTCAGTTGTCGCCTGGCTTCGCCAAGATGCGCGAGCGGAAGATGCCCTTGGACCGCGTGCTCTGGCTGGTCATCGGGATGGCCATCTTCGCCGATCGTTCGATTCAGGCCGTCGTGAGCCACCTGCGGCTGGCCCTTCCCGGCGGGACACCCGGCGTCGACCCGAGCGCACTTCCGCAGGCCAGACGGCGTCTCGGTTGCGCGCCGATCGACGCACTCCTCGATCTCACCGGCCAACATTGGGCGATTCCTTCCGCTGCGGAGTCTCGATGGCGCGGCCTCAGCCTCTTGGCTTCTGACGGCACCTGCATGCGCCTCCCGGACACCGCGGTGAACGAGGCTGAATTCAAACGGCCCGGCAGCGGACATCGCTCGCTCGCTGGCTATCCGCAGGCACGCCTAGTCGCGCTGATGGCTGTCCGCTCCCATTTGGTGGTGGCTGCTGCCGTCGGCGATCTCGGCCAGGGCGAGCCCACCTTGATTCAACCGCTCCTCGAGCGGATTCCCGACGAGTCACTCACGATTCTCGACCGCGGCTTCGTCTCGTGGAAGCTCGTGCATGAAATTCACTCCCAGGGTCGTGAGCGCCACTGGCTCCTCCGTGCCAAGAAGAACCTCCGGTGGAAGGTCCTGAAGACGCTTGGGGCTGGCGACCTGCTCGTCGAGATTGAGCTCGCGCGACAACTTCGACGCGACCACCCGGAGCTTCCCGCGATCATTCAGGCCCGCGTGGTGAACTACCGCATCAAGGGGTACCGCCCCCAGAAGCTCATCACCTCGCTCGTTGATGCCCGCCGATTTCCCAAGGAGGAACTCGCCGGCGTCTACCATGAGCGCTGGGAGATCGAACTGGGCTACGACGAGCTAAAGACCCACATGCTGGAGAGGGCGGAGTCCTTGCGGAGCAAGACGCCGGACGGCGTTCGCCAGGAGATCGCGGGGATCCTCGTCGCCTACAACCTCGTCCGTCAGGCGATGCGAAAGGCCGCGCTGGAGGTCGGCGTGGATCCTCGCCGAATGAGCTTCCGCAATTCGCTCTTGTGCGTCCGCAATTTCTGCGTGACCGCGTGGCTCAGCTCGGCCGGCACCCTGCCCAAGCAACTCATCGGGTTGGAGAGCGACCTACGGCTGCTGCTGCTTCCCGAGCGGCGAAGTGAACGGCGCTATGATCGCACCGTGAAGATCAAGATGAGCAACTACAGGCGGAACAGGCGGCGCGGCTCCGCGAGGAGGGGGCCGAGTCGCAAGAGAACGACCAGGACGAGCCCCTCGCGTAGAGAGCTTATCTAACCGGCATTGTCCCTAGCCTGGATTTCCACGGCGCACGATCAGCCTAAGCCGGGAGCAGCACTCCGCTCCCGCGTGAGCGCCTCGGCCTTGGTCGCCGCCGCGTGACCTTCTCCTCGGTTTTCGCTCGGGCCGCCCCCCGCATGTGTGCGCGATGACCGAGCATTCGTGCGCCGGCATCGCCTGCTCGGCGTCACGAACTGCTGAGGACATATGGTGCGCTGATGGCCTGCCACGGCATCAGTCGCAGGTTGTGCGACCGCCCGGCCTCCCGCCAGCCGCCCTTGCTGTCGGTCTGCCGCTCAGAGCGAGCGGTGATGGGTAGCTCCTGGCTGTCCCGTTCTCGCTTGACCGCCGAGCTTGCATGTAGCACTGTGCAGCAATGTCGATAGGCGCACCAAAGACACTAAGCGACTGCCGCAGCTTCTTCCTCGAACCCTCCTCCGCTCGGCAGCGCCAGTACGAGGCCCTGCGCGCTTACTTCGTGGAAGGCAAGGAGTCGGCCGACGTCGCCCGCTCCTTCGGCTACACCACCGGCTCCTTCCAGGTGATGTGCCACCATTTCCGGCGCGATCCCTCGCCGGTCTTCTTCGCCGCCCCGAAACCCGGACCCCGCTCCCAACCCCACAAATCCGCCGCGCGCGACCTCGTCATCGAGCTGCGCAAGTCCAATCACTCGGTCTATGAGATCAGCGAGACACTCAAGGAGCGCGGGTGCGCCCTGAGCCCCACCGGTGTGCGCGAGGTGCTCAAGGCCGAGGGCTTCGCTC
>JBAVMZ010000395.1:0-7833 GCA_049690595.1 Occallatibacter sp.
CTGCGGGGCGGCGGCGGGCTGGACGAGGCCAGCCGGCAGGACCTGGCCGAGGTGGTCGACGAAGAGAGCGCACGGCTCGACGCGCTGATTGGCGAAGCCATCGAGATGGCACAGCTCGACTCCGACACTGTGCAAGTGCGGCTCGCCTTCGAGCACCCGCGCGCCCTGCTGGAGCAGGCCGTGGTGGACCGGGTCAAGGCGCTGGCCGCCCACCGCATCAGCATTGGCGTGCAGGAGCCGGAGAGCCCGGCCTGGTTTGACCCGCACCTGCTGGGCCGCGTGCTGCGCCACCTGCTGGAAAACGCCGCGAGATTCACGCCTCCGGGCGGGCGGATCACCCTGCGGTGCCGCCGTGCCGAGGACCGGCTCGAGTTCGCCGTCGAGGACGACGGGCCGGGCATTCATCCTGCGGATATGCCCTTCATCTTCGAGAGGTTTTACCGGGGTAAGAGAAGCAAGACGATGAGCAAAGGGACGGGGATGGGGCTGGCGATTGTACGTTCGATCCTGCGTGCGCACGGCGGTGGCATCGAGGCGGAGAGCGAACCGGGGCAGGGAGCGCGCTTCCGGTTCTGGGTGCCTCTGGTCGACAAGTACTCTCCAGGCAGCCGGGAGGGGTAAGTTTCCCCGGCAAGGCCGGAGGCGCTATGGTCTGGCGGCCGCCCCAAAACGGCATGCTCGGAGCGCTCCATGCCAGCAGTAGCCAGTCGTCGTCGGCAGCACCCAGTCGCCCCGCGCCGTAGGCGCAGTGTTGGTTAGCCCCGCGCTTCAGCGTGGGGCGGGCGTAGCCAACAACCACCCCGGAGTCCCGTAGGGACGGTGCCTCCCGCCCTTACCCATCCTTCTGGCTCTTTGGCTAAACGATCGAACAGAACTGCCAAACTCGGGGCTTTTCCGTAGCCTGTTAATCCGCGTTACTCGCCGAGAGCGAACTCCACGTCGTACCGTGGCGCCGTGGCCATCAACTTATGGATGGCGGCAACCGCGCCAATGCCTCCGCGGGCGCCTTGCGCGGTGCAGTTCAGTGCCGCGGCGGCGCAGGCAAAGTCGAGCTGGCGGCTGAGAGGCCAGCCCTGCAGCAGGCCGTAGATGAAGCCGGCGTGGAAGATGTCCCCCGCGCCGGTGGTATCGACCACGGGCACGCGGTAGGCGGCGGCGTGGGTCAGCCGCTCGCCGTCCCAGGCCAGGACGCCGTCGGGGCCGAGGGTGGCAGCGGCCAGCGTGCAGCCGTAGCGCCGGTGGATCGCCTTGAGCGCCTTGGCCAGGTCGGGCTCGCCCACCAGCCGGCAGGGGAAGTCGCGGCTCACGACCAGGTAGTCCACATTCTCGATGAGCGCATCGACGCCGGGGAAGACCAGGTCGAGGTCGGCGACGACGGGAATCCCGGCCTGGCGTGCCCAGCGCGCGGCCAGCGTGGCGGCAGCCGTGTCCTGGCCGTCGACATGAAGCAGCCGCGCGCGGAGGATCCACTCGGGCTTCAGGTCTTCGGGCTGTAGAACGAGCCGGTCGTCCTTGCGGATCAGCACGGTGCGCTCGCCGCCCCCGTCGACCAGGATGATGGACTGCGGGCTGGCCGCGCGGGGAACCTCGACCAGCCGGGCCTCGACGCCGGCGCGCGCAAAGGCATCGCGATGCAGGCGGGCCGCGTCGTCGTCGCCGAGCTTGCCCACGTAGCGGGTGCTCAGGCCCCAATTCTGGCAGGCGACGGTGGTGGAGGCGGCCTGTCCGCCCGGCAACACCGTCGCGCCGTAGAACTCGACCTTGGAGCCGCGGGCGGGGAACTCGGCGAGGGGGATCAGGGTGTCGGTGGCGTTCAGCCCCACGCCCACCATATCCACCAGAGGCAACTCGGTCATCTCTCCATTGTAAAGGCCATGGTGAACGGTCTGTGTCACGAGAAGCGCGTCCCGCGCCAGAGTGCCCAGCCCGAGGCAAGCGCACTGACAAAGCCGATCGCCGTCAGCACCAGCAGCCAGGGAATGTTCATGGCCAGCACAGGCGGCCTGGCCAGCGCGCCAAGATAGACGAAGGCCCCAAGTGCGGCGAGCAGGATGGCCCAGTCCCACCAGCGGCGGCCGTTGCCGTTCCCCTGCGGCGCCACGCCCCAGTTGCGCACGACCCGGTCGTAGTCGAGGCCATACCGGTTGCACTCGGCCAGCAGGGCCTCGTTCGTGGACGAGTTCTCGCGTTCGGTGGCGATGGCTGTCGAGACGGCCAGCGCGCCCAGGATCATGACCACCGAGCCGGTGACGACCATCAGGCGATGCGCCGCGTCGGCGTGCGCCAGCTCGCCAAAGACCAGCGCGCCCCACGCCATGCCCCAGAGCTGGTTGGTGTTCGAGAGCGGAATGCCGCGCCCGATCCCGAGGTACTTGCACGCGAATTGCTGGAAGATATCGCCGACGACCCAGACGAAGCCGCCGAGAAAGAGCCAGAAGAGCATGGGCCGCACGGCGGGCGAGTGGAAGAGCGCGGCCTTCGCACCGCCGTCGAGCGTCAGCACCAGCGCGAACATGGTCACCAGCTCGCCCACGGTGAAGACGGTGACAAAGCTCAGCGGATTCATCCCGCTGATGTAGGCCTTGCGGTAGGGGATGTACATGGTGCCCCACAGCAGGCTGGCGCCCGCGGCGGCCAGGATGCCGGCGATGGCGCGGCCGGGATGCGCGCCGTGGTCCTGGATGGTGGCGTAACCGAGCAGCACGGCGGCAAGCACGATGGCCGTGGCGCCGAGCAGGACCTTGGCCACGTTCCGTCCGCTCGCGCCCTTCAACTCGCCAAACAGCAGCCGGCCCCAGAGAATGCCCACCAACGAGTTGGCGTTCCAGAGCGGAAAGGCGATGGTCAGGCCCACGTCGCGAATGGCGAAGACGGTGAGCGTATTTGCCACCGCCCAGAGCATCCCGGCGAGGATGGCGGAGGGCAGCAGGTGGCGGTTGCGGCTGAGATCGGCAAAGACCTGCGAGGTGCCTTTGAGCAGCGTGGGCAGGGTCCAGCGGGCGGTGAAGACGCCGGCGACCATGCAGAGGGAGATGGCGAAGGGCGAGAGGCCGGAGTTAACCAGCTTGGTGGGCGCCTCGGCCGCGCCCAGCCAGACGCCGGCCGCCAGCGCGCAGGCCACGCCCAGCCCGTGTGCCGCGCCAAAGCCGGCAGAGTTCTGGGCGCTCTTCGTTTCGGTTGCATTCATCTCTGTTCCGGGTTCCTTCCTGAGCCGCCTGACTCACCCCGTCGCGTTACGGCCGCTATGAACGGCGCACGGGCCGCAGTGTGTACCGCCGGTCTCCAGACCGGCTGTGGCGCGGGTCTCCAGACCCGCGCATCCGTCCCCCTGCACGAATCCGATGGCCTCCCCGTTCATGCGGAGCCGCCTCAGCGGAGAGCGATGAGCAGCGCGAGGCCGAGCAGAAAAACGGCGAGCGGGATAAGGAAATGGCTGTCGGTGAGGATGGCGCGCACCAGGCGTGAGAGTGTCATGGGAATCCGTTCGGGCCTTGGGTCAGGCTAGCGGCGGAGTTGGCGCCCTGTCAAGAAACGCCTCGCAGAGCCAGCAGCGCCCGATAGAAGCCCAGGATCGAGTCCTCGGCGCCGTAAACGAACTGCTTCTCGACCTTGTTGAAGGGGTAGGCGGCATTCTGCTCGTCGAAGCGGATGTGCCAGCCGTAAACATCCCGCGCCCAGAAGCCGCCGCAGGCCGCGACGATGGCCTCGCCGAGCCAGGAGCCGAGGTTCGAGACCAGCTGGCCGCGGTCGTCCTCGGTCAGCTCCGTCGCCCGCAGCCGCTCGATGTAGCCGTCCAGCCACTCCACGGAGCGGGCGTCGTACGCAAAGGCGAAGCCGCACATGCCGGTGCATACGCTGGCCACCAACTCGGCATTCGAGCCGAAGTGCCCGAGCATCTCCTCGCTGGCGGGCTCCACAGACAGTGGCTCCGGCTCCGGTTCGGGTTCTGGCTCGGTCAGCGGGGCATAGCCGCCCACGCCGGCAAACTGGCCCCGGAAGACAGCCTTGATGTGTTCGAGGCGCTCGGATAGCGATTGCGCCCGGTCCGTCAGGCCCAGCCTCGTGGCCAGGCCGATGGCCTCCGAGAAGAAGTCCTTGGCGTCGGCGTAGCAGCCGGTTGGGTTCCCGCAGCTCTCGTACATTTGGTCGTAGGCCTCTTCGCCCAGGCGCTCACATTCCTCGAGCCGTTCGAGTCCGAGCCGCTTGAGTCTCTCTTCGCTTTCGTCCTCGCTCATGCCGCCCTCCGCGTTCCGCCGAATCAGGGTCCCATTGTATTCCCGACGAGGCGCGCCGAGCGGCCATGCTGTAGGCTCGAAGGAAAGATAGCTCCCCAAGGGAATCGCTATGAAGAGTTCTTCGCCAGCTCCGCGCCCGTTTGTACGCCCCATCCCCGGCGGCGACCTTTGCTGCGGGCATGTCTCGCTCTCCGAGCTGGCCGCGCGCTACGGAACCCCGCTCTACGTCTACTCTGGCGACCAGATGCTGGAGCGGCTGGCGCTCTTTCAGCAGGCCTTTGCGCACCGCCCGCACCTTGTCTGCTACGCGGTGAAGGCGAACTCGGCGCTGGCGATTCTCAAGCTGCTGGCCGGCCGCGGCGCGGGCTTCGACATCGTTTCAGGCGGCGAGCTGGAGCGGGTGCTCGTCGCGGCCCCTGAGGCGGCGGGGCGCGTGGTCTTCTCCGGTGTGGGCAAGACCGAGGCCGAGATCGACCTGGCGGTCAAGGCCGGCATCCTTGAGTTCAACGTCGAGAGCGAGGCGGAACTGGAGCTGTTGGCGAGCCGCGCCGCCAGGTTGCGCAAGAAGGCGCGGTTTGCCCTGCGCGTCAACCCCGACGTCTTTGCCGAGACGCACCCTTACATCTCTACCGGGATGCGCGAGCACAAGTTCGGCATCGACATCCGGCGCGCCTTGGCGATCTACAAGAGCGTCGCCGGGAACCGCTGGCTGCAGGCGCACGGGGTCAGCGTGCACATCGGCTCGCAGATCCGCTCGGCTGAGCCCTTTGGCGCTGCGGTCGGGCGGGTGGCGCGGCTGGTGGGTCAACTGCGCCGCGAGGGGATTGTGCTGAAGGCCGTCGATGCGGGCGGCGGGCTGGGCATCGACTACCACGGCGGCAAGTTCGACGCCGCAGCCAAGGTGCGCGAGTACGCGGCGGCCGTCGAGGGCGCGCTGAAGGGCTTCGACGGTACGCTGCTGATGGAGCCGGGCCGCTTTCTGGTGGCGCAGGCGGGCGCGCTGGTGGCGCGCGTGCTGCAAGTCAAAAAGAACGGCAAAAAGACCTTCGTCGTGACCGACGCCGGGATGAACGACCTGATCCGCCCGGCGCTCTACCAGGCGTACCACGAAATTGTGCCCGTGCGCGAGCGCCAGGGAAAGGCGCTGGTGGCCGATGTGGTGGGCCCGGTCTGCGAGAGCGGCGACTTCTTTGCCCGCGACCGCAAGCTGCCCCCGCTGGCCGCTGGAGACCTGGTGACGCTGCTCGACGCCGGCGCCTACGGAATGGCCCAGAGCTCGAACTACAACACGCGACTCAGGCCGGCGGAGGTGCTGGTCGAGGGCGACACCCACCGGCTGATTCGCCGGCGGGAGACAATTGCCGATCTGCTGGCGCCGGAAATCCTGTAGGCGCGAGTTCGTTGTTCGCCGTTAGTCCCCCACCGTCGTCGCCGACCCACGGGACATGAGACCTTCGGGTGCCCCACACTCGCCGCGTCTTTGTTTTTGCGGCTAGGGTGGGCTGGCACGAACCTCGACCGGTCGTGTTTCTTACTGAGTCAAGCGAATTGTGGAAAGCGTTTACCTGATCGGCTAGAATCTCTCCGACCGGGAAGCGCGCCAGGGTTGCGCGCTGAATCTTCAGCCGCGCGGCACAGGTCGCGGCGTGCACCCGGCGAGTGGAGGATTGCGTATGGGTAGGATGACGCGGCGGGAGTTTGTCGAGAGCGCGGCGGTGGCGGCGGGAGTGGGACTGGCGGGCTGGCGGGCGCTGGCGCAGGACCCGGCGGTCAACACGCCGAGAGCAGCCAACCACAAGGGCTACGAAGAGGTGGCGTGGAAGGCGCGGCCCTTCCCGATGCGACAGGTACGGCTCGGTTACGGGCCGCTGCGCGAGGCGCAGGAGCGCAACCGCGTCTACCTGAATATGCTGCCCAACGACCGGCTGCTGCACAGCTTCCGGCTCACCGCGGGCAAGGAGTCGAAGGCGCAGCCCCTCGGCGGCTGGGAGGCTCCGGACGGCGAGTTGCGCGGCCACTTCACCGGCGGGCACTATCTCTCGGGCTGCGCGCTGATGTTTGCCTCCACCGGCGACGAGACCTTGCGCCAGAAGGCCAACGAACTGGTCGCCGAACTGGATAAGTGCCAGCGCGACGACGGCTACCTGGGCGCTTATCCGGCCGCCTTCTATGACCGGCTGAAGGCCTACAAGCCCGTCTGGGCGCCCTTCTACACCTACCACAAGATCATGGCCGGCCTGGTGGATATGTACGTCCACTGCGGCAACATCCGCGCCCTCGAGATGGCCGGGCGAATGGCCGACTGGGCGGCCGATTGGGTCAAGCCGCTCTCCGACGACGAGTGGGCGCGGGTGCAACTCGTCGAGCACGGCGGCATGAACGAGGTCTGCTTCAACCTCTACGCGCTCACCGGCGAAAAGAAGTTCCGCGACCTCGGCTTCCGCTTCGAGCACAAACGGTTCTTCAATCCCCTTGCAGCGGGCGAGGACAAGCTGGCCGGGCACCACTCGAACACCAACATCCCCAAGGCGATCGGCGCGGCGCGCGGCTACGAGGTCTCCGGCGACCCGCGCTACCGGACCATTGCCGAGAACTTCTGGCGCCAGGTGGCCGAGCATCATGCCTACTGCACCGGCGGCACCGGGGCCACCGTGCCGTTGAGCCCCGACGACGGCGAAGGCTGGCACACCGCCGACGACCTCTCGAACCAGCTCGTCACCGATGCCGAGGAGTGCTGCTGCAGCTACAACATGATGAAGCTCTCCCGTCACCTCTTTGGCTGGACTGCGGACGCAAAGCCGATGGACTACTACGAGCGGCTCCTCTGGAACGTGCGCCTGGGCACGCAGGACGAGCACGGGTTGCTGATGTACTACGTGAACATGGAGCCCGGCTATTGGAAGACCTTCGGCACGGCATACGACTCCTTCTGGTGCTGCACGGGCACCGGTGTCGAGGAGTACGCCAAGCTCGCCGACACGCTCTACTTCCACGACGACAGCGGCGTCTGGGTCAACCAGTTTGCGGCCAGCGAAGTCGAGTGGCTGGAGAAGGGAGTGCGCCTGACGCAGCGGACCGATTTCCCCACCGAGGAGCGGACCGAGCTGACCGTCCACGCGGCGCGGCCGGTGCGCTTTGCCCTGCGCGTGCGCAAGCCGTACTGGTGCGACGGCATGGAGTGGAAGATAAACGGCCGTCCGGAGAAGGCCGCCGCGGGTGCCACGGGCTACGCCGAACTAGAGCGCGAGTGGCAGCCGGGCGACCGCGTTGAGGTGCTGCTGCCCATGAAACTGCACGCGGCGCCTCTGCCGGGCAATCCGGCGCTCGAGGCCATGATGTACGGCCCGCTGGTGCTGGCCGGCGAGATGGGCCGCGATGGGTTGACCAACGAGATGATGTACGGCCACGCGGGGCCATCGCGCGCGGGAAACTCGCCGGTCGAGGCGATGCCCCGCGTCGAGGGCGGCGCGTGGGCCGAGAAGGCAGGCGAACCGCTCCGCTTCCGTACCCGCGGCAAAGGACAGGCGCTTGAGATGAAGCCGCTCTATCAATTGATGGACGAGCGGTACACCGTCTACTTCCTGGCCGAGAGGAAGGC
>JBAVMZ010000396.1:0-3435 GCA_049690595.1 Occallatibacter sp.
CCCCGCACCGTCGGCAGCGTCCACTTCGAAACCCGCTCCAGCCCCTCCAGGTCCTCCGGCAACTCGGCCCGTATCCGCGCCTGCTTCAGGTACCGCGCCGTGTATGCGTTCTCCGCCTCCACAAAGGCCCGTGTCTCGCCGCTCTGGCCGTCCTCCAGCCACCGGTAGTTGTCCGTCACCTTCGTGCCGAAGTAGCTGTCCACCACAGGAACCGCCTCGGCCGACGGGGGCGGCGGCAATTTGATCCCGTCCCGCCCATGAATCGCCTGCGCTCCCGCGCCCATCCCCGCCAACGCCGCCGCCAGCACAAGCCCTGCCGCTCTCCCCCGCCTCTGCATCGAATGCCTCCACGTTGCCCTGGCCTTCTTCGCCCCCCAGCATACCCGACCCGCATCCCCGGATTCCTCAAAGGCGCCAACCCGCCGGGTTGCCGACTCGGTGACCAGCTGCCTCGCCAACGCCCACGTCCCTATAGAATCAACCCTGTGCCCGGCTCGCCCCCAACCCAGCCCCCGCCGGCGCCTCGCTCCCGCTGGGCGCGCGCCCTGGGAGTCCTTCGCCCCAGCCGCAGCCACTCCACCTTCTCCGCCTCCATGCTTCTCGGGACCTCGTCGCTGGTCTCCAGCCTGATCGGCCTCGCGCGCGGCAAATTCGTCGCCTGGATCTTTGGCGCAGGCCACCAGACTGACGCCTTCAACGCCGCCTTCCGGCTCCCTGACCTGATGAACAACTTCCTCGTCGGCGGAGCCGTCTCCATCACCTTTGTGACTCTCCTCAACAGGTATCGCGAGCAGGGCGACGAGGACGAAGGGGAGCGCTTGCTCTTCACCGTCGTCAACCTCATGGCGCTGGTGTTGGTGGCCGCCTCGGTGGTCCTCGTCTTCCTCGCCGCGCCCTTCATCCGCGCCACCAACCCCGGCTTCACCCCTGCGCAGGTGGCGCTCAGCGCGCACATGACCTGGATTCTGCTCCCGGCGCAGATCTTTCTCTTCGTCGGCAGCGCCGTCGGCTCCACCCTGCTCGTCCGCCGCCAGTTCCTCTTCCAGGCCGCCCAGCCCATCCTCTACAACCTCTTCATCATCGGGAGCGGCTACCTGCTCCACCGGCAGTTGGGCATCTTCTCGCTCGCGGTCGGCTCCACCTGCGGTTTTCTTTTCGGCTCCCTGGCGACAAATGCCTGGGGGGCCTGGCGTGCCGGCGTTCAATTCCGCTTCGGCATCGACTTCCACCATCCCGGTCTGCGCCTGTGGCTGCGGATGTCCCTGCCGCTTATGCTCGGCTTCGGCCTGCCGTTTCTCGACCAGTACTTCTGGGGATACTTTGCCTCGCGCGGAGTGGGCGATATTACCCGCCTGACCAACGCCAGGCAGCTCTTCAGTGCGCCCATGAGCATGTTGGCGCAGGCCGCGGGCGTGGCCTCCATGCCCTTTTTCGCGGCCCTCTGGGCCAAGCGCAAGCACTACGAATTCGCCTTGGACATTGCCGACACGGTCTCCCGGATCGTCTCCCTGGCGCTGCTCGCCGCCTCCGGCATGATCGCGCTGGCCCAGCCCATCGTCGGCCTGGCCTTCGGGGGCGGACGCTTCGGCCCACACGATGTCCAGCTCACCGCCCTCTACTTTGCCTGCTTTACCGTCTCACTCTGTTTCTGGTCCGCCCAATCCGTCTACGCACGGGCCTTCTATGCGGCAGGCATCACATGGCTCCCCATGCTGGCCTCCACCCTGATCGTTGTCGCGGCTCTTCCTCTCTATGGGATTGGCTACCGCCTTGCCGGAGCCGTGGGGCTCGCCCTCGCGTCCGACTCCGGCATCGCGCTCCAGGCCATCGTCCTCGCCCTGCTGCTCCACAAGCGCCACATGGTCTCGCTCGCCAGCCTCGACTACGCGGAGATTGGACGCTGCCTTCTCGCCGGTCTGGTCAGCGGCTCGCCTGTCTGGCTTGTCTTCGGCTGGTTCGGCGGCACGATCCGCCATTGGCTCCGCATCGATCTCCGTTGGGCGGACCTTGTCCTGCTCCTCGCTGGAGCCGCCATCTGGACCGCCCTCGTCCTGTGGATCCTCGAAAGAACCGGCTCGGCCCTGCCCCGCGTCCTCCGCAAGCGCCTCGGCCTCCGCTCAGCGCTTTAGCGGGACCTCTCGCAACTCCCTGACGAAGACACCATCGCGCACAGAGAGACCGCTCAGGTCGACTCCCTCACCCTCTTTGCCGCGCCCCGGCACGGCTCCTTTTCGCGGTTACTACCCTCGGTCCCTCCCGCTTGCGCGGACTTGGCGTACTCCAGCGTCTCGCTGGCAGCCGCCTCGGCCTCTAGCAGCCCGTGGTGAAAGTCGGGTTTTGAAAGGGCACGACTTGAGTCGTGCCGAAAATGCTTGGTAAGAAACGACGGGCTTTATAGCGGTTCCAGAATAGCTATACCCCGAAAGCAATGCTCTCAAGTCGACGCGACCATCAGGGAGCGGCGACCTTGCACAATCTCAGCCAGGGCACACCTATTCTGGAACCGCTCTAGCCCCCGGAGGGATGTTTTTCGGCAACTTAGACTTTTACCACTGGCTGCTAGTACTACAGTTGTAGATCGCATTTTCGGAGGGAGCAGGGGCCTTCAGGCCCCTGAAAGTCAGCCCATAATGCAGGGCCTTTAGGCCCGGGCCTTGGCAGACTTCAACGGAAAGAAGGATCTACAACTGAAGTACTAGGCGTCTGTCGGTCATAAGCGAGTTTTGAGATTTGATAAGTATCATAATATCAATAACATACCAAACTTGGTAGTCTCTTGCATGTTGTTGATTATAAAGACATTGGAACCTATGCCCGACACACTCCCGGACATCCACCTGCCCCGCACTCCATTCCCCTGAATGCCCTTCCATTCAGACGCACGCCATCTGGTCTGCAGCGGAGAGCCTCGCTGGGGACGTCTTCGTCCCCAGCACTCCTGCCGCCTGTCAGCCTTGGACTGGCTTGACCGGCTCGGTCGCGGCCGAAGGACTCGCCCCCGTCGGCGCCGGCTTCGTTTCCAGCTTGCGCAGCTCGATCCCACCCTTGAAGAACGCGCCGTCCTCGATGCTGATCCGCGCCGCCGTCACGTCGCCAATCAGCGACCCTTCGGCTCGGATGTCCACCCGGTCGGACGTCGAGACATTCCCACGCACCTTCCCCAGGATGACGATTTCGCGCGCGCTGATCGCCGCTGACACCTGGCCGTTCCGCCCAATCGTCACCCGGTTCCCCGGAAGATTGATGCTGCCTTCCACCTTGCCGTCGATGAACAGCGACTCGGAGCCGGTGATCTCGCCCTTCACGAACAGCCCTTTGCCGATCGTGGCCTGGTCGGCGCTGGCCCCCGCAACCCGGTTCGCCGGTTCAAACGCGGGCGCCGGGCCTGTCGGCCGCGCCGGCTCGGGCGCGGGGGGGGGTGTAATCGATCCGGAT
>JBAVMZ010000397.1:0-2144 GCA_049690595.1 Occallatibacter sp.
GAGTGGAGCAGCGGGTTGCCGTTGCCGCAACGGGCATCGAGGAGAAAGGCGTGCGTGGCGACGTGGAGGACGCGGCGGCGCGACGCTTCGGCCAGGAATCGCTCGGCGGTGGCCTCGGCGCCAGTGACCAGAGTGGAGTCTTCCGCGCCGTTCCAGCGCCGCCAGGCCGCGCCGATGTCAGTGAGCTCGGCCGCAGAACCGGGCAGCGGATGAAACTCGAAGCCGAGGAACTGGTCGCAGCCGACCGGGGAATCGCGCAGTTCCGCAGGCGGCAGGCTGGCGGCGGGACCGAAGCTCGGGCTGCCGATGGCCAGCAGTCCGGTCTTGTGGCGCAGGTCCTCGGCCGGAACCAGGTCGCGCTCGCTGGTGAGCATGTGGATGACCGGAGAATGTTCGACCAGGTAGCCCTTGCCGTCGGGCAGGCCGGCGAAGGGAATCAGGTTCAGGTTGCCGTCGGCGACGACCAGGGCGAGGCGGGCTCCGGCCAGTTCGCCGCGAAGGGGGTCCCAGACGCGGCGGCGCAGCGCCTCGCCTGTCTGGCGGTAGAGGCGCTCGTTGCGCACGGCGCCCAGACCGCCGGAGTGGGCCTCGGTGTCGGCGCTGGCCCGCGCCTGGCCTACGAGCTTGTCGATCGAGCCGGCATCGCCCAGATCGAAGAGCCTGATCCGCTCCGAGTCGGGATGGAGGACGAAGGCAAGATAGGCAGGGACGGGCGGTGTCTCCTTGCCCGCGGCTTCGGCCGGGTAACGGCGGAAACGGACGTAGGAGACGAGCACGGCCTGGCGGGGCAGGTGGCGGCGGACATCGTCGAGGGCGACGGTCTCCGTGCGCTGCCCGGTGCGGTAGGCCAGGCTGCGCTCGGCGAGCGCCCGCTCGGTCTTCTCCATGCGCGCGATGGCGTCGGTATAGGCGCCTTCAAGCCCGGCCCCGGACGGGGTGGCGCCGCTGGACTTGAGCGCCGCGGCCCGCTCCTTGTCCAACTCGTCGAGCAGCGCGGCCACCTGGGGGTCATTCTCGCGGTTCAGGCTGGCCTGGCGCCGGGCCATCTCCTCGGCCACCAGCGCGCGGGAGCGAATCTCCTCCTGGTAGACCTGCGCAGTGCCTGCCTCGGGGCGCCAGGCGACGATCGAGAGCGCGACATCCAGCGGGTGGCCGGGCCAGGTGGTCAGCGCGATCGCCTGGCGCTCGGGCAGGACGCGGACGGCCAGGGAAAAGTGTTCGCGGTTCGACTTGTGCGCGTGCAGGGAGAGCGAGAGCGCCTGGTCGAGCTTGCCCCAGGCGCTGAGAACCTGCGCGTATCCGTCCTCGACGTCGGCCGTAGCGGTGTGGTTCGGGCCGTACCACTTGCGGTAGAGAGCCAGCGCCTGCTCATAAGCCGCCGCGGACTGGCTTAACTGGCGGTTGGCGCGGTAGCCGGCCGCCACGCTGACGGTGGCGTGGCCCACCTGGATGCTGCCTTCGCCGTAGACCGCCTTGCTCAGTTCGAGCGCCCGGTTCAGATGGACGACGGCCTGGTCGATCTCACCCTCGCGGATGAAGTAGTTGCCGGCGTTGCTTTCAAGCACCGGGAGGGCGGCGCCGGGGCTGGTCTGGCGGCCGGCGATGGCGATGGCCTCCAGCATGGCCGCGCGCGCGCCCGGACGGTCACCCACCTTGAGCCGCACCTGCGCCAGATCCTCGAGCATCGACGCAAGGTAGACGACGTTATCGCCGGGGGCGGAGCGGATGGCGGCTACGGCCTCCTCTTCCGCGCGCAGGGCGCAGGGGCGGTCGCCAAGCTGCCAGCAGATCTTCTGGAGAGCATCGGCCACCTGGGCCAGTTCGACGCTGCCGGGCGCCGCGCGCCGGGCGATCTCGAGAGCCTGCTCGGCCTGCGGACGGCCGGCCTCCGGATGGTCCTCGGAGAGGTCGAGCTTGGCCCTTGCGGAGAGGGCCAGGGCATAGAGCATCGATTCCCTGCCCTCGGCGGCCTCGGCAACCTGAAGCGCGCGCTCGGCATAGGCTCGGGTTTCGGGACCGAGCTGCCGGGCAACCCGCTGGCGCTGGACTAGAAGCATAAGCGCCAGGGCCAGGTCGCGCGTGTTGCCGGGGTGATCCCGCTCGGCCGCGGCCAGACCGGCGCGCGCCTCGGCCACCAGGTCGGC
>JBAVMZ010000398.1:0-6112 GCA_049690595.1 Occallatibacter sp.
GTCTCGAACGCTCCGCGGCCCGGAGCGTCAATGGGCACATGCCTGCGCGTCGCAGGCCAGGGACTCCTTCAGCAGGCGGGCCAGTCGGGCGCCGGCCAGGGCCACGCGCGCCTGGGCAATGGCTTTGGCCTGCGCGGCATAGGCATCGGTTGGCGTGTAGGGTCCCAGGCCGGCGCCGATCGGGTCCACATAGACGCTGCTCTTTGCCAGCTCGAAGCTCTCGGCGGCCCAGTGGGACTCGTTGTCGTCCTGCGCCAGGGTTGCGTCGGGGGCAGGCAGCGCCTTGGCGGCGGCCAGCGCGGTCAGGAAGTTCTTGGTATCGCCCAGGCCGAGCTGGTCATCCCAGTAGGCGTGAAGTTCCTTGGCCGGACCGCTGATGACCACCAGGTTCCCGCCGTCGTCGCCGTTGTGCTTGGCCGCGGTGATGCGGTTGGAGGCGTGCAGGGGCTGGTGCACGTCGCCCACCAGGTGCAGCAGCCAGACCAGGTCGTAGGACTTGAGATCGTCCGGCTCAGCGGAGGCCAGGGCGGCGCGGAAGGCCGCGATCTTGTCCACCGTCGTGGGGCCCTTGACGGCGGGCAGCGGGGTGCCGTCGGTCGAAAAGGGCGTGTTCACAAAGTGCCAGTACTTGTGCATGTTCTTGTCGGCATAGCCGCGGTTCAGGGCGGCCAGCTCGCCTTTGGGCGGATTGTCGTTGCCGGTGTAGCCGCTGCCCATGGCCTTGATCTCGTCCGGCCAGGTGGCGGCCATCATGAAAACGTACAGGTCGCGGTCGGCGTCGGCGGTTCCGGCGGGGATGTAGCCGAGCCATTTCTGGTAGTTGGGATTGAGCTTGAGCAGGGCGGCGGCGCGGGCCTGCTCGACGGGTGTGAGCTGCTGGTAAGCCGTCCAGGCCACCGCCATGTGGCCGACGCTGTTCCAGGCCATGGCCTGGGTGCAACCGAGCAGCAGGGTCAGTGCCGCGGCAATAACAACTTTGCGCATCATTTTCGATTCCTCCTGGGGGATGGAGACCGAAAGACACACAGGGGGAGTGAAGATTCAAACAACGGGCCGATCCGCGAGGTGCTTCCGGCGTGGGGCAAGGATAGCGCACGGAAGCGGCGAAGCGGGGATTTCTTTCCCGGGAAGGCGCCGCGCTCAGTCGTCCAGCCTGCGCAGGGTGACGGTGCGGCCGGTGCGGGCGCTCTCGCGGGCGGCGTCGAGAATCTGCATGACGACGACGTTGGTGTCGAGCGCGCTCAGGTCGCCCTTCGGTTCCAGCTTGCCGCCGAGCACGGCCGCGAGGTAGCTGAGCGAGTCGCGGCGTGCGGGGTCCAGCGGCGGCGCGGTCGTGGTGCGCTCCTCGGCGTCGTGCTCGTGGCGCAGGCGGAGCTTGTCCCCGCCCACTGTGATTGCGTAGCCGGTCGAGCCGTAGAGTTCCATGTCCTTGCGGCCGAAGGGCCAGTTCCACGAGGGTTCGAGGACCGCCTGTGCCCGCGGATAGGCCAGGATGACGGTGGCGTCGTCGTCGACCCGCGGGTAGACCGAGGGCTTGTCGTGGTTGAGGACGGCGGTCACCGAGAGCGGCGCCTCGCCGTGCATCAGCCAGGTGGCCAGGTCGGCGCCGTAGCAGCCGAAGTCGTAGAGCGCGCCGGCGCCGTTCTGGGCCGGGTCGGTGAGCCAGCCGAGGAACTCCGGCGGCACGCCGATCTCCTTCGGACCCTGGTGGCCGTCGTGGACCACGATGCGGCGAATCTCGCCGATGCCGGCCGGACCCACTTCGGCCGCGGCCGAGGCGTTGGAGGCGTACCAGGTGGTCTCGTAGTTCACCAGCACGTGGACCTTATAGCGCTGAGCCGTGCGGCGGATGGCGAGGGCGTCTTCGAGCGAGATGGTCAGGGGCTTTTCGACCATGACCGAGACGCCGTACTGCGCGGCGGTCTCGATGACTTTGCGATGGTCCGCGATCGAGGTGTAGACGAGGACGGCCTGCGGGCGGCGGGTCTCGATCAGGTTGGCCGTGCTCTCGAAGAAGACAGAGTCGGGCAGGTTGAACTTTTTGGCGTACCTGGCGCGGAGGGCCGGGTCCGGGTCGGCGATGCCCACCAGCTCGACCTCTGGATGCGCGGGCAGGGCGGAGAGAAAGCCCTCGACGTGGCCGTGGACGAGGCCGGCGATGGCGACGCGCAGGCGGGCCGGCGCCGGCTGGGCCGGGAGCACGGCGGGCGCGAGGAGCGCAAGAAGGGCGAAAAGAACCGGGTGGACGAGGCGCGCGCTTTGCATGGCGGAAAGCTTTCCTGGGGGGTGATTGTACTCGGCGGCGGCGGGGTGCGCAGCCGGGTTCCGATTCAGGAAGCGCAGCCTTTCCGGGAGCCGCGTCCTCCCCGCATCCGTCTCCGCGGCGCATTGCTGTAATCCTGGCCTCTCGGATTGCCGTCCATTGAAGGGAGAGGCAAAGGTGGAGGACCGTTATCGTTGTCCGTGCTGTGGTTACCGCACGCTCGAGGCGCCCGGGGCGCTCGGGCTGTGCCCGGTCTGCTGGTGGGAGGACGACGGCCAGGAGGACCCCGACGCGGGCGAGGTGCGGCTGACGGTGAACGGCCAGTTGAGCCTGGACGCGGCGCGGACCCACTTTCAGCAATTCGGCGCTGCCGACGCGCGCTTTCTGCCCTACGTGCGGCCGCCCGAGGTCTCCGAGCAGTAACGTGCCTTCCGCGATGCCCGGCGGGCGGGAAAACCACCCCGCCGGTTTGACCCTGCCCGCAAACCCACTTACCATAAGACCAGCGATTTCCCCTGACCGCACGACGCTGGCGTCCTCCTGAGACGCGGCATCGAGAACGGCGCGGAGGCGGAAGGCCGGTGTGTCTGCCGGCTGGCTAGTTTTGTTTGGCGCCTTGCTTAGAAGGCTGCCCGGAAGGACAACGTTGAGTTCCAGCGACACCCTCGAAAACACCCCTCAGGCGGATGCGACCGCCAGCGAACCCGCGACGGGCGACGCGCACGAGGGCCACGATCATCCTCACGATCACGATCATGAGCACGACCACGAGCACGACCACGAGCATGACCATGAGCACGGCCACGATCACGAGCACCAGCACGGGCCGGTGCTGAACCCGGAGTGCACCCGCGAGCTGCTGATCGACGTCGATGCGGCAGAGGTCGCCAAGGCCTACCGCACGGTGACCCGCGGCTACCAGAAGTACGCGAAGATTCCCGGCTTCCGGCCGGGCAAGGTGCCCGAGTCGGTCATCCGCCGGCGCTTTGCCGGCGAGATCCGCAAGGAAGTCATCGACAGCCTGCTGCCGGAGCGCTTCAACCAGGCCGTGGCCGAACTGGGCGTGCGCCCGGTGGGCCAGCCGCAGGTGACCGAGCTGACCGTCGAGGACGGCCAGCCGCTGCACGTCAAGGCGGTCTTCGAGTACATTCCCGACTTTTCCGTCGCCGGCTACGAGTCGGTGACCGTCGAGAAGCCTTCGGTCGAGCTGACCGAGGAGGAGTTCTCGGCGGAGATGGAGCGGCTGCGCGACTCGCGCGCCACGATGGAGCCGGTGGAAGAGGACCGCGCCCTGGTGGACGGCGACTGGGCCGAGATCGGTTACTCGGGCGTGGTCGAAGGCGAGGCCGAGGCCGCGCCGGTCAAGGGCGAGAGCGCGCTGGTCGAGATTGGCGGCAAGGATACGGTGGAGGCATTCACCACCGTCCTGCGCGGCGCCAAGGCCGGCCAGGAGCTGAAGGCGGAAGTCGTCTACCCGGAGGACTACCAGGAGCCGCGGCTGAAGGGCAAGACCGTCAGCTACGAACTCACTGTGAAGTCGGTCAAGAAGCGCGTGGTGCCCGAGCTCGACGACGACTTCGCCAAGGAGTTGGGCGAGTACGACTCGCTGGCCGAGTTGGAGAACCGCGTCCGCGAGCACCTGGCCAACCGCAAGCGGCGCCTGGTGGAGCAGGAGACCCGCGAGAAGCTCTATGCCGCGCTGAACGAGCGGTTCGTCTTCCCGGTGCCGGAAGCGATGGTGCAGGAGCAGGTGGACGCTCGCCTGGAGCGCGGACTGCGCGCGCTGGCCGGTCAGGGAATGTCGACCGAGCAGATGCGGCGGCTCGATTTTGGCCGCCTGCGCGCGGCGCAGCGCGACAGCGCTCTGGCCGAGGCGCGGACCAACCTGCTGCTGGACCGGATTGCGGCGGAAGAGAAGATCGAGGTCGGCCAGGAAGAGGTTGACCACGAAGTGCAGTTGGCGGCGATGCAGACCGGCGAACCCGCCGAGGCATTGCACAAGCGTTTGACTGAGGACGGCGGACTGGCTAGAATCCGGGAGCAACTGCGGCGGGAAAAAACTGCGCACCAGCTCTACGAACGCCTGCCCGGCTAAGAGGGACAAAGATGAGCCGCCCGCGCCGGAATGCGACGGGCGGCCCGGACCAGGGGCCACGAGCCCCGGGAAGAGCGAAGAGAGCGGCCAATGGCATTGGTTCCCATGGTGGTTGAGCAGACGAGCCGGGGCGAGCGCGCCTACGACATCTACAGCCGTCTGCTGCGCGACAACATCATTTTTCTGGGCACGCCGATCGACGACCAGGTGGCGAACCTGATCGTGGCGCAGCTCCTGTTCCTCTCCGGCGAGGACCCGGAGAAGGACGTGCAGCTCTACATCAACTCCCCCGGCGGCTCCATCACCGCCGGCCTTGCCATCTACGACACCATGCAGTTCATCAAGAACAACGTGGTCACTTACTGCATCGGGCAGGCGGCTTCGATGGGCGCCTTCCTGCTGATGGCCGGCACCAAGGGCAAGCGCTTCGCCCTGCCCAACTCGCGCATCCTCATCCACCAGCCGTCGATGGGCGGGCTGAGCGGACAGGCCACCGATATCGACATCCATGCCCGCGAGATTCTGCGCATCCGCGAGATCACGAACAACCTGATGGCCAGGCATACCGGCCAGCCGCTCGAGCGCATCGAGCACGACGTGGAGCGCGACTTCATCATGACCGCGCACCAGGCCAAGGAATACGGCATCGTCGACGAGATCATCGACCGGCCGCGGGTCTGAGCGATCGCCTGAGAGCGGCGGCAAGGCCGCGGCGCCTGGCGGGGAAAGGAGCGAACGATGGGATTCATCGAAGAAGGACGCCAACCCTTCCAGGACTTCGCCGCCCCCGATACCTCGGCCATCGAGGCCCGGCTTGAAGCCGTGGAACACAGGCTTGCATCGCTCGAGGCGAAGATGGACCGGCGCATCGAAGGGCTGGAAGCCAGGATCGACCGGAATCAGACGCAGGTGATGGACTCCCTGCACCGGATGGAAAACTACGCTCAGCTGCTCGAGCGACTGGCACGGCTGGAAAGCAAATTGCAAAGTACTAAATAGGATTCAGGGAAACGCAAGCGGAGCAGTACAAACAGAATCGCCAAAGGGAGCCATTCAATGAAGACGCGCACGGGACCGGAAGAAGCACTGCGCTGCTCGTTCTGCCACAAGTCGCAGGACGCGGTGGCCAAGCTGATCTCCTCACCCAGCGACTACCCGCGCGCTTACATCTGCGACGAGTGCGTAGCTGTCTGCAACTCCATCCTCGAGGACGACCGCGGCGAGGCGCACCCGGCCAACGCCGCCGGCCACCTGCCCAAGCCACAGGAAGTAAAGAACTTCCTCGACGATTTCGTCATCGGCCAGGACCAGACCAAGAAAAAGCTGGCGGTGGCCGTCTACAACCACTACAAGCGCATTCAAATGAACCGGATGCGCAATAACGAAGTCGAGCTCTCCAAGAGCAACATCCTGCTCATCGGGCCCACCGGCTCGGGCAAGACGCTGCTGGCGCATACGCTGGCCAAGATGCTCGACGTGCCCTTCGCCATCGTCGACGCGACCACGCTGACCGAGGCCGGCTACGTGGGCGAGGATGTCGAAAACATCATCCTCAAGCTGCTCCAGGCGGCCGACGGCGACGTGGCCCGCGCGCAGCAGGGCATCATCTACATCGACGAGATCGACAAGATCGGGCGCAAGGACGAAAACCCCTCCATCACCCGCGACGTAAGCGGCGAGGGCGTGCAGCAGGCGCTGCTCAAAATCCTCGAAGGCACCGTGGCCAACGTGCCGCCGCAGGGCGGACGCAAGCA
>JBAVMZ010000399.1:0-2519 GCA_049690595.1 Occallatibacter sp.
CGGCCGTGAGGGACCGGTGGATATGAATTCAGATGAACCCACCGCTCCCTCATGGTCGAGGCTCCGTTTCGTGGCAGCAGCTCCACTGCCTATTTCACGCCCGCAGGTTTGGACACCAAACCCTTGATGACCGTGCCCTCAACCGCGAACTCGTCCGAAGTGACGACGTGCAGGCAGATATCGCGCAACTGGATGGCGTCCGCTCGCCGCCTGCGGCCGATGCCGCCGGCCACGGGCAACGATTGCAAGCCGCCGAGAATCTTCGGCGCGTAGTAAAAGAAGATCCGGTCCGCAACGCCGTCTTCGAGCGCGGTCCAGTTTACCTTGCTGCCGGCCTCGATCATCAGGGACAGATATTTGCGGCGGGCCAGCTCTTCGACCACGGCGGCCAGGTTCGTACGGCCGCCCGGGCGGTTCGCCACCAGGACTTCCACGCCCCGCTCTTCCAGCGCCTGGCGGCGGGCGGGCGGCGCGACCGAGGTGCAGACCAGCATCAGGTCGCCCGTGCAGGTCGTGACCATTTTCGAAGTCAGCGGGATGCGCAACTGCGAGTCGAGAACGATGCGCAGCAGCGGGCGCGAGCGTTCCAGCCCGCTGCGGTCGGTAAGCTGGCAGTCGTCGGCCACCACCGTGCCGATCCCGGTCAGGATGGCGTCACTCATGTGACGCAACTGCTGCACGTGCGCGCGGGCCTTCTCCGACGTGATCCAGCCCGAGTTATCCTCGGGCGCGGCGATCTTGCCGTCGAGCGTCAGCGCCGATTTCAGCGTGACCAGCGGGCGGCCGGTCCGCATGAAATGGAAGAATGGCGCGTTCAGGGCTTCGGCTTCGCGGGCCAGCGTCTCATCCATCTCCACCTGGACGCCGGCATCGCGGAGCATCGCCAGCCCGCGGCCGGCTACAAGCGGGTTCGGATCCTGATGGATGGCCACGACGGCCGCGACGCCCGCACCGATCAGCGTCTCGGCGCAGGAGCCCGTGCGGCCCTGGTGCGAACAAGGCTCCAGCGTCGTGTAAAGAGTGGCGCCGCGAGCCAGCTCTCCGGCCTGTTCCAGAGCGACGATCTCGGCGTGCTTGATGCCGGACCAGGTATGAAAACCCCGGCCCACGACCTCGCCGTCTTTCACGAGGACGGCGCCCACGGCCGGGTTGGGCGACGTGCGGCCGGCGCCCTGGCGGGCCAGTTCAAGCGCTTCGGCTAAGTATGGAAGGCTCATGGTTCGAATAAGGAAGAGATGAAGCGGTCGGGCTCGAAGGGCAGCAGGTCCTCGGCCTGTTCTCCGACTCCAATAAAGCGGATGGGCAGATTCAGCTCGCGCGTGATCGCCACGATGATGCCGCCCTTCGCCGTGCCGTCGAGCTTGGTGAGGACGAGGCCGGTGACGCCGGCCGATTCGGTGAACTTGCGCGCCTGTTCGAGGCCGTTCTGCCCAGTCGTCGCGTCAAGCACCAGCCAGACTTCGTGCGGCGCGCCGGGAATCACCCGGCTCGCGATGCGGCGCATCTTTTCGAGCTCCGCCATGAGGTTGTCTTTGGTATGCAGGCGTCCGGCCGTGTCCACCAGCAGAAGATCGGTTTTGCGCGCCTTCGCGGCCTGAATTGCGTCGAAGATCACCGCGCTCGGATCCGCGCCCTGCGCCTGCCGGATGACGTCCGTGCCCGTGCGCTCGCCCCAGACCTGAAGTTGTTCGATCGCCGCCGCGCGGAAGGTGTCGGCGGCGCAGAGCAGCACGCTCTTTCCAGCGCTCTTAAAGCGCGACGCCAGCTTTCCCGTCGTGGTCGTTTTGCCGGAGCCGTTTACGCCGACCAAAAAGACCACGGTCGGAGACTCGGCGGCGAATTGGAATGGCGATTCGGAGGCTTCCAGCACGCCCAGCAGGTGCTCGCGAATCAGTCCGCGCAGCTCCGAGGGATCGTTCACCAGGTTGCGATCGACCTTCTGGCGGATGCTCTCCAGGATCTCCGTGGAAGTGCTGACGCCGATGTCGGCCGTGATGAGCGTGTACTCCAATTCCTCCAGGAGATCCGCGTCGATTTCCTTGCGTCCGAGGAGCACGCCCTCGACCTTGTCGACCAAACCGGCGCGCGTCTTCTGGATGCCCGCCTTGAGCCGCTCGAGCAGCCCGGAAGGCTGCGGTGTGGCGGGCTGCTCCGGGGCCGGTTGCGGAGAGGATCCAAATAGCGATGTAAACATGAGAGAACGAGGCTTCTCTCCAATTGTAGCGGGCCGGAGGTCAATATCCGATTTCAACGCCGCTGGATTTTTCGCATCGGCGCGCCTCCGAAAGGGTCCGAAACGGAGCCGGCGCGAATGAAGGCCGGCCTCCTGGGACCGCCGATCTCCAGATCGGCTCCGTTCGAATCACCATTCGGCTGTCGGCACCTGCCTCTCGGCTTCCAGGCCTTTCTACGCAAATGCGTGTGACGGCCCGCACGCCAGCTTTGACGGAACTGCGGATTTCGGTGTACCAGCGCGGCGGCAGGTGAACGGGCTGCGCCAACCCCAGGCGTCGCTGCGC
>JBAVMZ010000400.1:0-7589 GCA_049690595.1 Occallatibacter sp.
GCCGCGCAGAGAAAGAACGCCGCCGACGAGATGTCGCCGGGCACCTCGGCCTCAATGGCGTGCAGGCGCTGCGGGCCGGCGATGGAGACCCAGTCCGCGCTGCGCTCTAGCCTGGCGCCAAAGGCGCGCAGGGCCAGCTCGGAGTGATCCCGTGTGCGCACTCGCTCGCGCACGGTGGTGGCGCCCCCGGTCTGCAATCCAGCCAGCAGAATGCAGCTCTTCACCTGTGCGCTGGGCACGGGCGTTGTGTAATCGATGTCCTTGAGCGGCCCGCCATCGATGACTATCGGCGCGTGGCCTTCGGTGAGCGTCAGGCGCGCGCCCATCTCGGACAGCGGCTTCTCGACGCGGCCCATGGGCCGGCGCGAGAGCGACTCGTCGCCGATGAGGGTGAAGCGTCCCTGCTGCGGGGCGAGCAAGCCGGAGATCATGCGCATAGTCGAGCCGGAGTTGCCGCAGTCCAGCGGCTCGTCCGAGGGCGTGACCGCGCCGGCGACGCCGGTGATCTCCACCACGCCGCCGGCGGTGCGGTCCACGCTGGCGCCCAGCGCCTTCATGCAATGCAGTGTCGAGGCGCAGTCGGCCCCGGTCGAGAAGTTGGCAAAGCGCGAGGTCCCCTCGGCAAAGGCCGCCAACATCCCGTAGCGGTGGCTGATCGACTTGTCTCCCGGCAGGCGAAGGCTTCCCAGTACATTGCGCGCCGGGCTGACGATCCGTTCTTCTCCCTGTGTGTGCAAAGCGGCTCCTGGACAATGGCTTCTCCATCAGTTTAACGAATGGGGAGCGAGACGCCGGACGCGGCCGGCTGGCCGCGCCAGGATTATCTGACCCGGGAGTCGAGGCTGTGCTACACTTCGTGCGTCTTCCGTGCCTGCTGCTCGGTCCCCCGCTGATTTCCTCTGAGCATTGCAGCCTGCACGCCGATCCCTTCGCACGGTTCTCACCGAGGGCTCCCCGCTGCCCTCCAAGGAGCACGGCCATGACCAAAAAGAAAGATTCCGCAACCGCGCAGCGTGTCCGCTCCCCCCGTAACCTGCGCGAGGGGATTCAGTCCTTCTTTCAGGGACCGCGCTCGGCGCCGGCCTCGAAAGAAGACAGCGACCTGGACTTTCGCAGGCGCCTGCTCGAGGTCTACCGCAAGCTCGCGGCAGCCGGCGAGCTGGTTGCCCCTTTGCCCGTGTGGGTGGATTTCCCGTTGGACGAAGAGGCGTTGCGCCTCAGCCCGCGGCTGCAGTCGGCCCTGGCGGCATCCACGGCTTACTCGCCCAGCAAGTGGCTGCTCGAAAAGGAGCTGGCCGCGCGCATCTCGGGAAGTTCGGAAGGCCCATCCTGGTCGCCTGACTCCGGCGAGGACGTCTACGACGCCGCGGCGCGCGAGGAATTGCGCGGGCTCTGCTTCTCCGGCGGCGGCATTCGCAGCGCCACCTTCTGCCTCGGTGTTCTCCAGGCGCTGGCCGGCTCGCGCAAGCTCGGCGGCTTCGACTATCTCTCCACCGTCTCCGGGGGCGGCTACATCCACCAGTGGCTGGCCTCCTGGATCATTCGCGATCCGGACCGCTTTCGCGGCGTCGAAAAGAAGCTGATCCCGGTCCCTCAAGGAGCCTGCCCGGCGCGCACACCGGAGCAGATTCACTGGCTGCGCCGCTACTCCAGCTACCTCACGCCCCGCCGCGGCATCCTCTCCGCCGACACCTGGACGATGATCGCCACCTGGTTCCGCAACACCACCCTGAATCAGATTGTGCTCTTCGCGTTTCTGGCCGCCTGCATCCTGGCCATCCGCACGGTAACGCTGCCGTTCATGCTGGATACGCCGGAAACCGGTGCGGCAGCCGGTGCGGCCGCGGCTGCTGTCGCCGGGCCGGTTGCGGCCGCGGCGCCGTGGCAGTGGGCGCTCGGGCTCTGTCTCGTCTTCCTGGTGGTCGAGCTCATCGCCTTTTCCAGCACCCGGCTGTGGAAGGCGCTGGCCTCGGTGACAGCGCCGGCGGCCGCCAACCAGGTACCCCCCAATGCGCTCACCGACGTTGGAGTCGCGGTCTGCGTTGTGCTGCCCACCTTCATGATGACCGTGCTGGTGACGCTGGAGTCGGTGGGCAGAATCGTGGTCGTCCCCTACAAGCACTATCCGGTGATGCTTATCGGGTTGTTTCTCTATGTATTGGCGATGGTGCTGGCGGTCACCTTTGGCGGGCAGGCGCCGGAGATGCTCAAGACCCTCTCGCGGCGGCCGCGGACGCGCTGGTTTTCGGCGGCGATGGTCCTCTCGGCGGTGCTGGTGACGGTAGTGGCGCTTGGCCCGGCTGCGTGGTTGGCCGATCTGCCCGGCGGACCGGATCGCGTGACCAATGGGCCGGTGCGGATCACGCGAATGACGCAGGAGGCGACCCGCACGGTGGGTCGCGTGCTGCGCAAAGCTCTGGCGCGGCCCGAGCCCGCGACCCCAGCCCAGAAGGCAAAAGCGGCCTTGGCTGGTCCCGCCAGCGCCCCCGCTTCCCACGAGCGCAGGAACGAGCACCTGATTCTGGCGGGAATGAAGGACCGGCTGGTCGCGGTCTTCTTTCCGGTCGTCTTCCTTTTCTTTCCCCTGCTGGCGGTCCGCCTGCAACTTGGCCTGATCGGCCGCTTTTACACCGAGTCGAGGCGCGAGTGGCTGGCGCGCTTCGGCGCCTGGTGCGTCATCTTTGCCGCGGTGTGGATGATCCTGAGCGGCGTGGCGCTGCTCGGTCCGCCGGTGCTGAAGCTGTTCCTGGAGGACCGATCGGTCCCCAAGATATGGGGCGTGCTTTCGGTGCTGGCCGCGCACGTGGCCACGCTCTACGCCGGCGGCTCCGGCAAGTCCGATGGCAAACCCAAGCCGGGAAAGCTCCTCGGCTACAACATGATGGACCTCGTCGGCATGGTGGGCGCGCCCGCCTGCATCCTCATCCTGCTCATCGTTGTCGCCGGCCTGGTGGACATCGAGTTGGGCTGGATCGCCGGGCTGGCCTATCCGCGGAGCTTCACCGTGCTCTTTGCCCTCGGCGTGCTTGGGATCCTCTTTCTATTCGGCTGGCGGATCGATGTGAACGAGTTTTCGCTGCATGGCTTTTATCGCAACCGGCTGGCCCGCTGCTACCTGGGCGCCACCGACCGCTCGCGAACGCCGGACCCGTTCAATCACTTCGACGAGCACGAGACCGGCGTGCGCAAGGGGATTGTGGTCAGCGACCTGCTGCCTGCCCGCTTCGGCGGCGTTGGCAAAGACGGCGACAAGCCCTACGACGGACCCTTCCCCATCTTCTGCTCCACCATCAACCTGACCTTCGGCGAGGACCTGGGCTGGCAGGAGCGCAAGGGGGCCAGCTTCGCCTTCACGCCGTTCTACTCCGGCTATCACGTGGGCTGGACCTCGGAAAAGGGAAGCAATGCGGACACTACCTACAACGGCTTTGTGCGCACCCGCGATTACGCCTACTCCGGCGGCGGCATTCCGCTGGCCACGGCCGCGGCCATCTCCGGCGCGGCGCTCAGCCCCAACCAGGGCTACAGCTCAACTCCGTCGCTCGCCTTCCTCATGACCCTCTTCAATGTGCGCCTGGGCTGGTGGCTGGCCAATACGCGCAAGCCGCGGGTCTGGCCCAGCATCGAGAACCGGCCGACGCCGGCCTTCGGCATCGGCTACCTGCTCAAGGAACTGGCCGGCCGTTCCGACGACACAAGCAACTACGTCTGCCTCTCCGACGGCGGACGCTTCGAGAACATGGGCCTCTACGAGCTGGTGAGGCGGCGGGTCAAGCACATTGTCATCTGCGATGCGGAGCAGGACACCGACATGGTCTTCGCCGGCATCGGCAACGCCATCGCCCGCTGCCGCACAGACTTCGGCGCTGAGATCGATCTGGACCTGCGCCCGTTGAGGAAGGACGATAATACGGGCCTCTCGCCCGCTCACTTCCGCACCGGCGCCATCCACTATCCCGCGCCGCCGGGGCAGACGGCCGCGCACAGGTTCCACGGCACCGTGGTCTACATCAAGTCCACGCTGGTGGGCGACGAGCCGGCGGATATCCTGCACCACCGGCTCACCTATCCCGAGTTTCCCCAGGACTCGACCGTCAACCAGTGGTTTACCGAATCGCAATTCGAGAGTTACCGCCGCCTGGGCCAGTTATGCGCCGAGCGGGCCAGCGGGAAGATTTGAGAGACCAGGGACTATTCCGTGACCACGCGGACGTGTAGTGGCCGGAGAGTAGTGGCCGGAGAGTAGCGCCGGTCTCCGGACCGGCTGTGGTGCGGGTCTCCAGACCCGCACATCTTTCCTCAGCACGAACCGAATGCCCGAACTGTTCATAACGAGACGATACCTGTTCCCGCTTCCGTCACCGCACGCGCAGCACGATGATCGTCTCGTCGTCGAAGCGCTCGTGGCCAGCCTGGAAGCGGCTCACGTCGGCCAGGATGGCGTCGGCGATCTGCTCGGCGGGGTCGTCGCGGTGAGCGCAGAGCAGCGTGGACAGCCGCTCGTTGCCGTACATCTCGCCGGCGGCGTTCTCGGCGTCGAGAATGCCGTCGGAGACAAAGACAACGGCGTCGCCTGGCTCGGCCGCGACCATAACCTCCTCGTACTCGGCCTTGGGGAAGAGCCCCAGCGGAAAGCCCTCTGCCTTGACCGTTTCCGACTGGCCGCCACGGCAGAAGACCGGCTGCACGGCGCCTGAGTTGGCCACGCACAGCGTGCGATTCTCGCCGTCCCAGACGGCGAAGAGCATCGTCACGTACTGCGACTCGAGCTTGCGCTCCTGCAGCGCGTCGTTGAGCAGGGCCAGCATCCGCGCCGGTTCCGGGCGCAGCTTCGCGGCGGCCCGCATGATGCCGCTGACCAGGGCGGCGAACAGCGCGGCCGGCGCGGCCTTGCCGCTAACGTCGCCCAGAACGATCGCCGTCCGCTTGAATCCGTAGTCGAGAAAGTCGTAGAGGTCGCCGCCGATGGTGCGCGCGGGAAGGAATCGGACAGCCATCTCCACGTTGTGTTCCGGCGGCGCCTCGGAGGGCAGCAGGCGGAGCTGCACCTCGCGGGCCATGGCAATGTCGCGCTCCAGTTGCAGTTCCTGGTTGCGGACCGCCTGGTAGAGGCGCGCGTTCTCGATGGCGATGGCCACCTGCGCGGCCAGCGTGGTCAGCACGCGCTCGTGCTCCTCGTGGAAGAACCCCGTGCGCGTGTGCTCCAGGTCGAGCACGCCGATCACGCGGCCCTTGTGGAAGAGCGGCACGATCAGCTCCGAGCGCGTCTCCGGGTTCATCTCCACGTAGCGGGGATCCTTGCTCACATCGGGCACATTGATCAGCCGCCACTCGCGCACCGCCGCGCCCACCAGCCCGCTGTTGACGGGGATGCGCCGGAGCGGCGCGTGCGCGTACCCGAAGCGCCAGGCGTAGCGGGTCAAGAGCATCTCGCCGCGCTCGTCCAGCAGCATGATGGTGAACATCTTATAGTCGATCAGCCGGCGCAGCAGTTGGCCCACGCGCTCCAACAGCGGCTTCAGATCGAGGATCGAGGTCAAGTCGGTGGCGATCTCGTTCAGCACCTGCAGGGTCTGCGCCTGGCGGGAGACGCGCGAGTAGAGACGCGCGTTCTCAATCGCCTGCGCGATGCGCGAGGCGGTCAGCGTCAGCAGGCGCAGATGCTCGGGGCGGAAGAAGCCAAGCTCCTCGCTCTCGATGTCGAGGACGCCAATGAGCCGGTTCTTCGCGATCAGCGGCACGGCCAGCTCGGAGCGCACGTCCGGATTCACCTGGATGTAGACCTCCGAGGTGCTCACGTCGTTCAGAAGGACCGGCTGGCGGGTCAGCGCCACCTGGCCCACTACGCCCTGGCCCGGCGGAATGTGCAGCCGTTCCACCTGCAGGGTGTGGCCGATCTGGAAGCGGACGCGCAGCTCGCGGGTGCGGTCGTTGACCAGAAGAATCGCAAAGATGCGGTAGGGGATGACCGTGCGCACCAGCTCGGAAGTGCGCCGGAGCAGGGTCTCCAGGTCGAGCGTGGTGTTCAGCGCGTCGGCCATCTTCAGCAGGTAGGCCACGTCGGCCGGCTCCACGCGGATATTGGCCGGGTCAAATTGCGCGTTCGGGTCGGCCGGGCGGTAGTCGCCCTCGAACTCGTGGGCGGGCTGCTGATTGGGCGGCGGGTCGGTCATGGCGTTGATGGCAATGATAGCTGAAAGGGGACGGGGCGCAGGGATCGGAGATCGGAGGTCAGCGGTCAGGGATCGGTGTGCCAATGGGGGAACAACCACTCCGGGAGGGGGACCGTCACCGCGCGCCCTGGGCAATGGGAAGGCAGACTGATTTTCGGGTCAGGTTGCGCTCTGTATCAGTACTGAGTAAGATGAAGTCATGGAAAGAGTGACAAGACAATTCACGATCTCGCTCCCGCCGGAGATGGCCGAGCAGGTGCTGGTGACGGCAAAGTCTGAGAGTCGCACCATCAGTGAGCTCTTTCGCGAGGCCTTTCGCCAGTATCGCGCCAGCCGCGTGCGGGCCCTGCTGGACGCCTCGCAGCAGTCCGGGCGGCAGACAGGCCACATGGGCTACACGCCGGAAGATGTCAGCAGACTGATCCGCGAGACGCGCCGGGAAGATGAATTGGCGCAGCCTCGCCCATGATCGTCGTCCTCGACACAAACGTCTGGATCTCCGCGCTTGAGTTTGGTGGGACACCCGACCGAGCGGTCTTTCGCGCGGTAACGCAGGACCGGCTGGCCATCTCCGAGTTTATCCAGAGCGAGATCGTCCGAGTGATGACGCGAAAGTTCGGACGCGACGAGCGCGAGCTGCGCCCGCTCCTCGACGAGCTTTTCCTCCGCGCCCTCCGTGTCGAGGTCGCCGGAGTCATCCGCGGCGTCTGCCGCGACCCAAAGGACGATGCCATTCTCGAGACCGCGTGGCGCGCTGAAGCCGATTACCTCATCGCCGGCGACCGCGACCTGCTCAGCCTCGGCCGCTTCGGGAAATCCGCCATCGTCACGCCGGCGGCCTATCTGCAATTGAGCTAGCAATTGCTAAGAACCCAGTACAGAACTGAGGACGAACTCGATCTCCGGATGGAGGAGACCAAGGGCTGGCAGCCGGTCTATAGCGGTTCCAGAATAGCTATACCCCGAAAGCAATGCTCTCAAGTCGACGCGACCATCAGGGAGCGGCGACCTTGCACAATCTCAGCCAGGGCACACCTATTCTGGAACCGCTCTAAAACGGAGACCGGCCCGTCGCGGCAGCCGGGGCGGCCGCCAGAATCCAGGCCAGCGCGGCCATCAATCCAACGAAGTAGAGCCATGTCTTCCAGTCGCTCACCGGCGCCTTGTCCCTGCTGAAAAGGCAATAGACAGCTCCCGCGGCCAGCAGGATGAAGAGGTTCTGGCCGGAGAAGTACCACACGCCCAGGATGGCTGCCAGCAAGGCCACGCGTTCCGGCTGACCCAGCGCGGAGACGGCCTTGGCCCCGTCCAGAATCCAGACCGGAATCAGATTCAGCAGGTTGAGGAAGGCTCCTGCCCTGGCCAGCGCCGCCCACAGCGGGTCGTGCGTCTGGCCCCAGAGCCAGAGGCATGCCG
>JBAVMZ010000401.1:0-5759 GCA_049690595.1 Occallatibacter sp.
CCTACAAGCTGATTAGAGCATCTCTCCTATCGGTCGAGAGTGAGCGTGGGCCGGGAGGCCCACGCTACAGCCGGCCAGGAGGCCGGCGCTACAAGTTCTTGCAGGTGTTGGCAATGGCTATCGACGACAGGATTGACTCGATACCAATTGGAGAGATGCTCTACGGCGCTCCAATTTGCTCACCCAACCACCGGTCTCGTCGCGGAGTCTATACTGGTGCATCCTTGGGGAATTCTCTTGCGCCTTCTTCGACTTCCTGTTTTTCTTCTCTGCCTGGCCGCGCTTCCGCTCTCCGCCCAGAACCCCGAACCCGCGCCGCCGTCCACGCTCAAGGCCACCGCCCAGGCCGTGGTGGTCGATGTCGTCGTCACGACGCCCTCCGGCGACCCCGTCCCCAGGCTGGCCCAGGCGCAGTTCCAAGTGCTGGAGGACGGTAAGCCGCAGAACATCGATCTCTTCGAGGAGCACGCCCTGCCCGCCGCACATGCCAGCGCCGCTGCCGCACCCGCGCTGCCCCCGGGCGTCTACTCCAACGACCCCCATGCCCCGCAGGCCGAAGCTGTCAACGTCCTGCTTATCGACAACCTCAACACCGAGCCCATCGACCAGGCCAACGTGCGGCGCCAGATCGCCGGTTTTCTGGTCAACCTGCCGGCGGGCGAGCGCGTGGCCGTCTTCTCGCTAACCAGCCGTCTGCGCCTCATCCAGGGCTTCACCGCCGACCCCGCCCAGGTTCGCGCGGCGCTTACCGGCAGCCCGGCCCGCTCGACGTCAGCCAACCACACGCGCCAGGATGAGCTCGCCGAACAGGAAGATGTGGCCATCCTGGCCGCCATGACCGGCAATGCCGACGGCGGCAACCAGATGTCCGCCCAGGCCCAGGCGCGCACGCTGGCGGGCTTCGCCGGCTACCAGGCCGGCCAGCGCGTCAACATCACACTCGACGCCCTCAGGCAGCTTGCCAGGTATCTGGCCGGCATTCCCGGACGCAAGAACCTGCTCTGGTTCGCCAGCTCCTTCCCCGTCACCATCTCGCCCGCCTACAAAGACCGTGAGCTCTACCTGCAGGGCCAGGAGCTGGAGAAATCGATTCGCCAGGTCTCCGGCCTGCTCACCCTGGCCAAGGTCGCTGTCTATCCCATTGCCGCCGAGGGTGTGCTGGCCGATCACACGGGCGACGCCGACTCGGGCATCGAGTCCGACGGCGCCAACCGGGGCATGGCCAGCTCCCGGGCACAATCCGCCCGCAGCGCGAACACCGCCGCGATGGAGCAGCTCGCCGCCGATACCGGAGGCAAGGCCTTTTACAGCAGCAACGACCTGACCGGCCAGATCTCCAGCGCCCTGCGCGACGGCGCGCACTACTACACGCTGGTCTACACGCCGCAAAATCACGCCACCGACGGACGCTTCCGCCGCATTAACGTGCGCCTGGCGTCCGGGAACTACAAGCTCTCTTACCGCCGCGGCTACTACGCTCTGCCGGCCGATGCAGCCACACCCGGCGATCCGCTTGCCGCCCTGCTCGCCCACGGCCTGCCCGCCTCCACGCAGATCCAGTTCCAGGCCCGCGTGGCGCAGGCGGCCGAACAACCCGCCGCCGGCACTCCCCGCGCCGGTGGCAACGCCAAACTCACCGGCCCGCTGGTGCGCTTTGCCGCCGACCTGAGCCTGCCCGCCGATGCACTCCACCTTGAAACCGCCCCCGACGGCACGCGCACCGGCAAGGTGGAAGTGGCGCTGGTGGCCTACGACGCCGCCGGAACCGCCCTCAACTGGACCGGCTCCATCCTCGGCCTCAAGCTGGATCCGGCCTCGCTGGCCAGGCTGCGGAGCTCCGGCCTTCCCGTCCATCTTGAGATCGATCTCCCCCCGACGGCCGTCTGGCTCGCCGCCGGAGTCTACGACCAGGCCGCGAACAAGGCCGGCACCCTCGAAATCCCGATCCCCGCCGCAGGTGGAACCGGCTCGCCCGCCCCCTGAACCGCCCACTCCCCACCGCTTCTGCTTGCCTCGCTCCTCAAGTAGACTTGGAGATGGAGTGGCCCATGCCAAATCTGCTCGCCAAGGTTCGTACCACGCTCGAGATGATCAAGTGGGAGCACTCCGTCTTTGCGCTGCCCTTCGCCCTGACCGCCATGCTCCTGGCCGCCGGCGGCCTGCCCGGCTGGCGCACTTTTCTGTGGATCCTCGTTGCCATGGTCAGCGCCCGCTCGGCCGCCATGGCCTTCAACCGCTGGGCCGACGCCGATCTGGACGCAGCCAACCCCCGCACGCGCAGCCGCGCCATCCCCGCAGGGCTGCTCACGCGCCAGTTCGTTCTCGGCTTCACGCTGGTCATGGTCGCCATCTTCCTGGCCGCCACAGCTTCCCTGAACCGCCTCACACTCTACCTGTCGCCCCTGGTCCTCGCCGTCCTGCTCGGCTACAGCTACCTGAAGCGGCTGACCCGCTGGTCGCACCTCGGCCTCGGCCTTGCTCTGGGCCTGGCTCCCGCGGCCGCCTGGATCGCCGTCCGCGGCGCGCTCGACCCGCGCATCCTGGTGCTCACCGCCGCCGTTACGCTCTGGGCCGGCGGCTTCGACGTCCTCTACGCCTGCCAGGACTTCGACCACGACCGCTCCACAGAGCTCTACAGCCTGCCCAAGGCCATCGGCATCCCCAGAGCCTTCTGGGCGGCCCGGCTGATGCACGTGACCATGCTGGCGCTCCTGATCTGGTTCGGCATACTGTTTGAATTTCGGACACCCGGCTGGACAGGCATCGCTCTCGTCGCCCTGCTGCTCGCCTATGAGCACGCTATCGTCTCTCCCCGCGATCTGCGCCGCCTCAACGCGGCTTTCTTCACCATGAACGGCGTCATTTCCATGATCTTCCTGGCCTCAGTCGCCGCCGATCTGTGGCTGCGGAGCTAATCGTATGGACGCGGACCCGGAAACTGCGAATCCTCTTATCGAACTGTGGTATGGTGCGAAGAAGTACACCCCGCGCTTACCCCAGGCAACCGGCGCCCCAACTCCACCCACAGAAGAACCAGGTACTGGCATGACGATCGCGATCCAGGGAGAACCCGGCTCTTTCAGCCACGAGGCGGCCATCAAGCTCGTCCGCGACGCGGTGATTGCCCCCTTCACTCTCTCCTCCGAGGCTTTTGAGGCCCTCAGCAGCGGGAAGGTGGAGGCGGCGGTCATACCCATCGAGAACTCGCTGGCTGGCTCCGTCTCCGAGCACTTCGATCTGCTGCTGACCCACGATGTCCGCGTCGTCGCCGAAACGCTGCTCCGCATCCGCCACAACCTGATTGCCATCTCTGGCGCTGACACCGAAGAGATCGACCGCGTCTTTTCTCATCCCGTGGCATTGGCGCAGTGCCGGCGCTTCCTCGCCGCCCACCCCAAAATGGACGCCTACGCCTTCTACGACACCGCGGGAAGCGTCAAGCAGCTGGTGGAACTGCGCGACCGCCGCGCCGCGGCCATCGCCAGCGACGCCGCGGCCCACTACTATGGCGCCCAGATCCTCCAGGCCGGCATCGAAGACAACCCGGAGAACTACACCCGCTTCTTCCTCGTCCGCCGCACCGCCGACGCCGTCACCGATCCGGAATCGAACAAGATCAGCCTGGCATTCTCGGTCGAGAACCGTCCCGGTTCGCTCGTCCAGGTCCTCGCGGTGCTATCGGCAATGGGCATTAACCTGACCAAAATCGAGTCACGCCCCGTGCATGGACGTCCCTGGGAGTACATTTTCTATCTCGACTGCCAGATCCGCTCCGCCGACGAGGGCGCGCGCGCCGTCGAGGCTCTCCGGCCCCACTGCGCGATGGTCAGGGAACTGGGCCGGTACAAAGAAGCGCAGAGCGAATTGTCTAACGCGATGGCCTGAGCTCTACTTCGGCTCTGTTAAGGGAAGCAGACCCCCGGGCCATCTCCATGGCCGCAGACACAAAGAGGGGAAAGGCCTGAGCGCCCGTTCCCCCTCTTTGCGTTTGGCAGCTCCCGCCCGTGCTCTAGAAGTGGTATGCCACGCCCACGGTAGGGATGTAGATGTTGTACCACTTGTTGGTCTGAAGGCTGTCGGTGGTGTCGCTGAACGTCGGCACCTTCGTGATAAACCCGCGGTACTCAGCCCGGATATCGAAACTGGGGCTGATCTCGTAGGCAATGCCGGCTCCATACAGAAAACCAATCGAGGTCTGCTGCTTGGCGTTCAGCGTCGTCGTCCCCGAGTTGCGGATGGGATTGAAGATGAACACGCCGGGGCCCGCCTCGACGAACGGATTGTACCGCTTGTAATTGAAGCTGCGCACGTACGCAAAGGAAATCTCCTGCGTGCGCGTGTTCACCTTGTACTGGTTGGTGTTTCCGATCGTGTAGTGGATTGTGTTGCGGTAGGTCATTCCGTAGTTCGCCTCAATTGCGCTCGACGGCGTCATCATGAAGCGGTAGCTGACCAGGCCGCCCAGAGCGCGGTTGGCGCTCACCTGCA
The DNA here is from genome assembly GCA_049690595.1 of Occallatibacter sp. GTDB lineage: Bacteria > Acidobacteriota > Terriglobia > Terriglobales > Acidobacteriaceae > Telmatobacter. Next base: position 4,489 of record JBAVMZ010000401.1, read on the forward strand.
CGTCGGTCGAAGACGAGATATACGGCTCAATCAGCCCGATGCCGCTGATGCTCACATCCTGGCGGCTTTCCTGGGCGCGACCTGCGGCCGCAAAAGCGGTCAGCAGGAATGCAAAAATGGCGATCTTCTTCATTCGGTCTTGAACCTCACGACTGCGCAACCGTCCGGCTGGCAACGAATCCTGTCGAATCCGGCGCTCCGGTTCGCGCCGGGCCCCGCTCTCAGCATTGTACCTGCCCGGAGCGGCTCCTGACTCTTCCGATTCGCCTGGAATCCCTGCACCTTAGACGCTGCACGGGTCAATCCGGCGTTGTGGACCGACCCGGCCGCGGTCCGCCGCGCATTCTGGCGCGGGTTAGAGCGGTTTCGGAGTGCTAGTGCCCTCGCCAATTTCGCATGGTTTCTGGATAGAGGAACTCCGCAATCGCTATGCCCGGTCAACTTGCCCGCTCCGCGTGGTAGTAGAACGGTGGACCCTGCTCCTCGGCCAGCGCCTTCACCGTCCGCAGAAAGGCCAATGCCGCATGAGAGAGCGCAGCCTGCCGCCGGTGCACCAGCCGCAGCACCCGGCGAACTTCCAGCTCGTTCACCGTCACCCGCACCAGCTCCCCCTTCTCCAGTTCTCGCGCCACCGCCAGGTGCGGCACCAGCGCCACCCCATTGCCCATGGCCACAAATCGCTTGATCGCCTCGATGGTCGGCAGCTCGATGCCCATGTTCAGCGGCGTCCGATAGCGCTGGAAGCTCTCGATCACCTTGCGCCGCAGCGGAGAGGCCACGTTATGCGCCACGAACAACTGCTCGCCCAGGTCGGCGATCGAGACCCGCCCGGCCCCCGCCAGGGCGTGCTGCGGACCTACGATGAACGCCAGGCTGTCGCCGTAGACCGCGATCGTCCGGTACTGCTTCGGGTCCGGCCGGAAGCTGATAACGCCCAGTTCGAAAGAACGCAGGTTCAGGCCCTCGGGAATGCGCGAGGCCAGCATCCGGTTTACCGTAACGCCGATCTGCGGGAAGTCGCGGCGGAACCGGTCCATCGCCATCAGCAGGTACAGGCAGGTGTACTCATTGGCCGCCAATTGCAGGCGCCCGCGCTCCAGGCTCTTCAACTCGTCCAGCGCGCTCGCCGCCTCCCGGCGCAAGGCGAGCAGCCGCTGGGCGTAGTCCAGCAGCAAATCGCCGGCCGCGGTCAACGCCCCATCCCGGGCAGCACGGTCGAAGAGCAGTTCCCCGACCTCCTCCTCGAGCTTGCGGATCGCCTGGCTCACCGC
>JBAVMZ010000402.1:0-26408 GCA_049690595.1 Occallatibacter sp.
CGATGAGCCCTTCGGCGCATCCGCCAAACCCATCGCCGAGCCGATTCCAAGCCGTTCCACGGCCCTCCACCCTTGAAACACCACACCGATCACCACAAAATCAACTCGTGTGAGAAATTGCGGCTAGGGTGGGCTGGCGCGGACCAAGGACCCGCCACCCGCGCCCTGTCACCCAACCTCACCAAAGCGCACGGAAGAGAGCCAGGGCGCGACCTCACAGGTCGCGTCCGCCTTCACGCACTCCCCTGCGCCCGCCCCCGTGACCCCAGTCACTTTGCCCACCGCCCCCGCGCGTTACGCTGATTCTGAGCCCGCCAGACGCCAAACGCTGGACCGGCAAAGGAGTCCCCCATGAATCTCGGTTTCATTGAAAGCAAAACCTACGAGGAGATCTCCATCGGAGATACCGCCTCCACTGAGCACGTCCTCACCACCGACGATGCCATGGCATTCGCCTCCATCTCCGGTTTCCACTCCGTCCTCAACCACGACGAACTCATCGCGCGCACTGGCGGCGTCCCGCCCACCGGTCCCAATATGTGGTGCGCCTCCCTGGTCTCGGGCCTCTTCTCCATGAACATCCCGGGCCCCGGCTGCACCCTCACGCACATCGGGCTGAATTTCAAGAACCGCATTCATGTCGGAGACCGCATCCTGGTCCAGGTCCGCGTCATCGGCAAGGACTCGACCACCCGCCTGATCACCTTCGATTGCGAGGCTTCCAGCTCCGCCGGCCTGCCCATCTTCTCGGGCAACGCCAGCCTGCTTGCCCCGGCAACCAAGCAGCGCTGGTCCACCATTCCCGTTCCCAAGCTAATTGTGAACGAGCCCTATCGCAGCTATCGCGGCCTCATCGCGCGCGCCAACGCCAAGCCCGCGGTCCGCACCGCCGTCGCCTGGCCCTGCGACGAAGTCTCCCTCGGCGCCGTTGTCCAGGCCGCCAAGGACAACCTCATCATCCCCATCCTGGTCGGCTCCGAGCCGCTGATCCGCTCCGTCGCCGAGACCTTCAAGTTCGACCTCACCGGCATCCAGATCGTCGATGTCGACGACAGCCGCACCGCCGCGCAGCGCGCCGTCGAGATGGCCCGCAAGTCCGAAGTGCAGATGCTGATGAAGGGCTCGCTCCACACCGACGAGCTGATGAGCGCCGTCGTCTCCCGCGAGGGCGGTCTGCGCACCGGCCGGCGCATCAGCCACGTCTTCGCGCTCGACGTGCCGTCGTACCACAAGACGCTCTTCGTCACCGACGCCGCGGTGAATATCCAGCCCGATTTCGAGACCAAGATATCCATCCTGCAGAACGCCATCGACATGATGAACACCCTGGAGGTGGTCAACCCCAAGGTGGCCATCCTCTCGGCTGTCGAGAGCATCAACCCGGCGATCCCCTCGACGATGGATGCCGCAGCCCTCTGCAAGATGGTGGAGCGCGGCCAGATCACCGGCGCCATCGTCGACGGGCCCCTCGCCTTCGACAACGCGATCTCTTCAGATGCCGCGCGCATCAAGAAGATCCGCTCGGTGGTGGCCGGCGACCCCGACCTGCTCATGGTCCCCAATCTCGAAGCCGGCAATATCCTCTTCAAACAGCTTCAGTACCTCGCCGGAGCACTTGCCGCCGGAGTAGTCGTCGGCGCCAAGGTGCCCATCGTACTGACCAGCCGCGCCGATGCCGAACTGGCCCGCATGGCCAGTTGCGCCCTCGGCGTCCTGCTGGCCAAGCCCGCCCCTGTACTTGCCTAATCAACGCCGCCGCGTTCCTGCCGGAGATCAACCCTGAGCGGGAACGCGGCGGTCCCTCCCCATCTCACCGGAAGCCCGTGTTTCCCACACTCGCCGCGTCTTTGTTCTTGCGTCCAGGGTGGGGCGCACGGCCGGCAAGGCCGGACGCCCCGGTGTTATCAGCCGCCATTGGGGCCGTTGTGACAGTCGTAGCAACTGACGGCGTGGCCGGCGGTGAAGGTCCTGGCGCCGCCCTCCACCTTGAAGGTCCGCGCCATGCTGGTCCGCGAGAGGACGCTGCCCTTGTAGGTGGCGCCGTGGCAGTAGGCGCAGGCCTTGGCGCCGCCGTCGGCATAGTCGCCGTGCGCGGAAACCCACGACTGGCCGATGGTGTGCAACCCATGCGGTCCGCCGGTGGCCGTGACGGCGAGGTTGGTGTGGCAGATGGAGCACTCGGTCAGCTTGCCGGTGTGTCCCTGCAGGGCGATGCTGTAGACGTTGTCGTTGGGCTGGAGCGTGGGGAACTCGGCATGCGGCGAGCCGTGGCATGCCGAGCAGAAGACCTTGCCGTGGCCAGAGCTGTAGCGGAAGAGGTTCGACCCGGCGACGGGCGCGTTCTTGTTGGTGGCGAAGGTGAGATCCGTGGTCGTGCGCCACTTGCCGGTCGAGTCGAAGGCCGTTGTGTAGCGCGTGCTGGTGTTGTGGCAGCTCTGGCAGGCCGGCTCCACCAGCCAGGGAGCGCGCGCGGAGTCGCCGACGTGGGTGGTGACGCCGTGGCAGTCAGAGCAGCGCTGCGTGTTCATGGCGCCGCGCTTGCACTGTGTCTTCGGGCCGGGATGGCAGAGATAGCAGGAGGCAAGGTCGGTGGTGGCCTTGTCGAGCGAGACGCCGGTGGCGGGGTTGATCTGCGAACCGTGTAGCGCGTGCATATCCTGCGAGAGCGGCTTGATGCCCTTGATGCCGTTGAGCGAGAGAGCGACGTCGCCGTGGCAGGCGGCGCAGAGGATCGGCGTGCCTGCGGTTGCCGTCTTGTAGAGCGAGGACTGATAGTTCCAGCCCATGCCCTTCAGCGTGGACAGGTAGGAAGAGATGTTCCAGCGGTCATCGTGCTTCTTGAGGATGTTGAGCTTGGCGTCCTTGAGCGCATCTGGATCGTAGACCCAGCCGGTGGCAGGCTTGGCCGGGGCGCTGGTGCCGGAGCCGTGGCAGTTCTTGCAGCTCATCTCGTCGCTGACCGGCACCACGATGTTAGTGGAGGCAAGCAGCTTTCCGCTGGCGTCGCGCGCCACGATCTGGGCCATCGAGTAAGGGTTCCACACACCCTTGTCGTCGTAAGGCATGGTGGGGATACCGACCGCCTCCCAGTAACCCACCGCCCCGTTGTAACTCATCTTGTGCGGCGTCTTGCTCTGCGTGGCGTAACCGGCAAGGCCTTCTTCCGGCACAACGTTGGCCTGAAAGAGCGGCTTGGTGTAATTCCAGAAGTTGGACTTGTTGGCGCTGGTGGTATTGATGGATCCGGTGGTGTCGGCTACCGCCTGGTAGGTGATGGTGACGCCGGTGGTGATAGCCACAGGCGGCTCGCCGCGCTCAAGAAGCTGCGCGTGGATGGTGTTATACGGAGGCAAGACCGCGAAGACCGAGTAGTCCTTGCCGTCCATGCAGTGCATGCCGAGTTCGCTCCAGGCAACCAGCGAGTAAGTGGGCGCCGCTCCAGCCTGGGGCGAGGCCTTGGCGGCAGGATGCGCGGGTCGCGGTTCGGGAGTGTGCGAGGTCTGGGCGGAAGCTGTAACTGCCGAACAGACCGCTGTGAGCAGTACCGTCAAAGACGCACAGGTGAGCGATCGCCTCATGGGAGGTTCCTTTCCGGGCTTTGATTGTCACCGAGGCAAAACAGGTGGGGCAGCGGAGCAACGGATAATGCGATAGTTGCATGGTTTCGCAACTACGACAAGAGGGTTCGGCGAGTATGACGAAAGATTCATTTCCGGACTGGGAGGCGCCAGAGAGCGGCGGATCTGCCCCGCTTCGAGCTGCCGCTTTCCACCGATGCCTCGTTGCTTCTAGAATCCAAGCCGAGTCTCTGGAGGATCCCGTGCCCATCGCTGCTGTGAAGAACCGCGCCCTGCTGTTGCCGCTTCTGCTCTCTGTCGCGGCCTTCCCTGCCCTGGCCCCCGGCCAGACCGCTTCGCTGGGCGTCTTCGAAGGCCAGTCGGAGGTGGGCGCGGCCTTGCCGGCCGGGGCAGCCGCCTGGGACGCGGCCAGCGGCGTCTACACCGTAATCGGCTCGGGCGAGAACCTGTGGTCCACGGTCGACGGCTTCCACTTTGTTTGGAAGAAGATGACGGGCGATGCGGTGCTGACCGCGGACGTGAGCTTTCCCGAGACCGCGGGCGAACACAATCCGCATCGCAAGGCGGTGCTGATGTTTCGCCAGACGCTTGATGCGGACGGAGTTTACGCCGACGCGGCGGTGCACGGCTCGGGGCTGACCGCGCTGCAGTACCGGCAGGCGCGGGGCGCAGTCACGCAGGACATCGAGCTGAATATAGACCTGCCGCGGACAGTGCGCCTGGAGAAGCGCGGCGACACGATCACGATGTTCCTGAGCACGAAGGGCGAGCCGCTGCACCAGTCCGGGGCCTCGATCAAGATGCACTTCGACGGCGCGTTTTACGCCGGTATCGGCGTCTGCGCGCACCAGAGCGGCGTGGTGGAGCGGGCCACTTTCGCGCATCTCGATTTGCGGACGCCGGCGCCGGCCGATGCCACGGCGAAGAAGGTGCTCTACTCGACCCTCCAGACCGTCGGCATCGAGGAGAACTTCCGCCGCTCGCAGGTGCTCGTGAGCGAGCGCGGCCAGTTCGCGGCGCCCACCTGGTCGCGCGACGGGAAGACGATTCTGTTTACGCGCAACGGGAAGCTGGCCTCGGTTCCGGCCGAGGGCGGAGCGGTGACGCCGGTCGATCTGGGAGCGGAGTTTTGCACGGGCAGCCACGGCTTCTCGCCCGACGGCAAGTGGCTGGCGGCAAGCTGCGCGATGCTAGGCAGCCCGGAAGTGCGGATCTACGTGGCGCCGGCCGCGGGCGGCGCGGTGCGCACGGTGACCGCCAACCCCGGCTCCTACTTCCACAGCTGGTCGCCGGACGGCAGGACGATTCTCTTCACGCGCTTCAAAGAGGGCTCGCTGAACATCTACGCCATCCCCGCCGAGGGCGGCCAAGAGCGCGCGCTGACCACGGGCACGGGCGTCAGCGACGACCCCGACTACTCGCCCGACGGCCGGTACATTTACTTCAACTCCGACCGCGGCGGCGGCACGATGCAGATCTGGCGCATGAAGGCCGACGGCACGGAGCCCGAGCAGATGACCCGCGACGAGAGGAACAACTGGACGCAGCATCCCTCGCCGGACGGCAAGTCGGTGCTCATCCTCAGCTACCGGCAGGAAGACACCGGCCACAAGGCCAACAAGGACGTGGCGCTGCGGGTCCTAACCCCCGCCGACGGCAAGCTGCGCACAATTGTGGAGATTGTCGGCGGCGAGGGCACGGATAACGTGTATAACTGGGCGCCGGACGGGGTGCACTTTGCCTACGCGAGCTTCCAGTTGCTGCCGGAGTAGCGGAGCCGGTTCGACCGAATGACGGCGGCGGCGCGGCTGGCGCGCCGCAGCCTTAGATTTGCTGCCTTGCCCACCGCCCGCGCCGGAAGAGCACCATGCCCGCTCCGGCAATGGCGCATTCGGCGATGACGATCGAGAGAAAGACGCCTTCGGCGCCCATCTGCAGGCTCACCGCCAGCGCCCAGGCCAGGGGCACCTCCAGCACCCAGAAGCCGAAGAAGTTCACGATCGTCGGCGTCAGCGTGTCGCCCGCGCCGTTGAAGGCTTGGAGCATCACCATGCCGTAGGCGTAGCCCACGTTGCCGCAACTGAAGGTGCGCAGCGCCAGAGCGGCCAGCGGCACCACGGCCGGGTCGTCGACGAAGAGCCGCACCACCGGCGTGGCGAAGACGATAAAGAAGACTCCGATTCCGCCCAGGAAGAGCATATTGTAAAAGCCCGTGCGCCAGACGGACTTCGCCGCTCGGTCGGGCCGCCGCGCGCCCAGGTTCTGGCCCACCAGCGTCGCCGCCGCATTGCTCAAGCCCCACGAGGGCAGCAGGAAGAAGATGACGATGCGGATCGAAATCGTGTAGCTGGCCAGCGCCGCGCCGCCGAAGAGCGCCACGATCCGCACCAGTCCGATCCAGCTTGTGTGGGCGATGACGGATTGCAGGATCCCCATCGTCGAGACGCGCATCAGGCGCAGCATCACCCGCAGGTTCACGCGCAGATGGCGCACCAGCACGCGGATGCGTTCGGTGCCGCGCAGCAGCCAGTAAAACTGCAAGAGGACGCCGATCGAGCGCCCGGTAAAGGTGGCCGCGGCCGCGCCGGTCACGCCCATGCGCGGGAAGGGACCCAGCCCGAAGATCAGGCATGGATCGAGCACCAGATTGATGATGTTGGCCACCCAGAGCAGGCGCATGGCGATGGCCGCGTCGCCGGCGCCGCGGAAGATGGCGTTGTTGAGAAAGAGCATCAGAATCGCCCCGCAGCCGCCCAGCGCGATGCGCGCGTAACCCGAGCCCATGGCGACGATGGCCGGCGATGCGCCCATCGCCCTGAGCAGATTTGACGCGAAGATCCCCGCCGGGATGCCGACCGCGAGCGAGACGGTCAACCCCAGGACGACCGCCTGCACGCCCGCGATGGCCGCGTCTTCGGGGTCTTTTTCGCCGATGCGCCGCGCCACCATCGCCGTGGTGGACATGGCCAGGCCCATGCCGATGGCCATGACCAGCGAGAGCAGCGACTCGGTGATGCCGACGGTGGCCACGGCGTCGGCGCCCAGCCGGCCAACCCAGAAGACATCCACCACGGCAAAGAGCGATTCCAGCACCATCTCCAGGACCATGGGGATGGCCAGCAGCAGGATGGCGCGGCTCAGATTGCCCTGGGTGTAGTCCTGATGCGAACCGGCCAGGGACTCCCGGACCGAGGACCAGAACCTCTGCGTGCTCTGGCTCGAATCGGGCGCGAGAGAGGAATCCAAAGACGACATGGTGAACTCCGCGGCGCCACCGGAAGCGGTGGCGTAAGCGTGCGGGTCGAGCGACAGTCAACGAAGGTTGAGCGATGCGGAAACCCGGAGTGGAGTCACCCTCGGGTGGGCCGCCAGGCAGGCGGCGCGGAGCGTGCGGAATCCCGAGGCAATGTTCAGCAAGTAGTTCGGACGGCGACGGGCTGGAACATTGTTCTCCTCCGGGAGCCGCGGTTCGGCGGGATGCCTGAGTGTAGCCCGGAATTGGGTTTCAGGGGAAGAGAAATTCTGCGGCTGGGCTCTCCGGCGCCCGGGATTCGGCAACGGAGCGTGACCTGCGTCACGTATTTCCGTCTTCGGACGGTCGTATGTTGGATAGCCTTGAAGAGGAAGGGGCCAAAATGGATGCGATGTGTTCAAAATGCGGCGCGCATCTCAGCTCGCCGTGGAAGTTCTGCCCCCACTGCGGGGCCGCGGCCACCCATCCCGAGCACAAGCACGAGCCGGGCGAGGTGGAACGGGCGCCAATCACGGGCGCCTTCAGCGGGCTGCTCTTCGGGATGCTGGTGGTGCCCATGCTGGTCATCGTGGGCACCATGCTGTGCCTCACGGGCCTGGGCGCCTTCCTGGGCGTGCCGCTGATTGTGCTGGCGGTCTTTGCACCTCTGCTGGGGCCGATGATCGGCATTGGCAACCCGCAGGGCAACTGCCCGTGGTGCGGGACGCGGGTCTCCAACGTGATCAAGGCGCCGCACTTCTACTGTTACGCGTGCAGCCGGCGGATCGCGCTCGAGGACCGCAGGTTCGTGAAGGCGGAGTGAGGGCGTCATTGCCACTGCTTCGTGATTTCGCAATAGCGCCAATCAGCTTGCGTGCCCCAGGTCTCGCTAGCTCGGCCTGGGACGCCCGGAAACAGGCCCCAATCCAAACCGGGTAGATTCCCCGGCGTCCGATCTACGGCTTGACATTCTGTAATCGTTCGATTACATTCCGAGCATGTTTTCCGTCAGGCCGCTTCCCGAGTTCACAGCATGGCTTGATGGATTGAAAGACAACAAGGTACGCGGCGCGGTGGTGGAACGCATCAAGCGCCTCTGCTTCGGCCTGCTGGGCGACTTCAAGGCGGTTGGCGATGGCGTCATGGAGCTGCGCATCGACTTCGGCGCGGGCTGGCGCATCTATTACACCCAGCTCGGCGCCCAGATCGTCGTCCTGCTTGCGGGCGGTTCCAAACGCAGCCAGAAGAAAGATATCCAGCGTGCGAAGGCTCTGGCCGCAATGCTGAAAAGCGAAAGGGACAAGGATGAGCGAGACCATTAAGGTGGAAGATCTGCCTGAATTCGACCCCGCGCAGTACCTCGACAACGAAGAGAGCATCGCTGTCTATCTGACCGGTATTCTGGAAGCGAACGACGCAGCCCTGCTGGCCTCGGCGTTGGGCGACATTGCCCGCGCGCGCGGCATGACGGAGATCGCCAAGGCCGCAGGAATTACCCGCGAAGCTCTCTACAAGGCTCTCCGCCCCGATAGCGCGCCCCGCTTCGACACCATCAGCCGCGTCTGTGCGGCGCTCGGTGTGCGCCTGGTGGCCCAGCCCATCTCTTCCGGCAAGTCAGCCGCCTGAGAGCCATTCCGTGGCCGCGTCGCCGTCCCTTAGCTGACGTCGCGCCAGTCCAGCACCACCTTGCCCGAGTTGCCGGTGCGCATGGCGGCAAAGCCCTGCTCGTAGTCGCGCCAGTTGTAGTGGTGGGTGATTACGGGGCGTATGTCCAGGCCCGACTCGAGCATGACCGTCATCTTGTACCAGGTCTCGTACATCTCGCGCCCGTAGATGCCGCGCAGGGTGACCTGGTTGAAGATGATCTTGCCCCAGTCGATCGACAGCTCGGTGGGCGAGGGGATGCCGAGCATGGCCACCTTGGCTCCGTGCGAGAGGTTGTCAAGCAGTTGCCGGAAGGCCTGAGGATTGCCGCTCATTTCCATGCCCACGTCGAAGCCCTCGTGCATGCCGAGCTTCTTCTGCACATCGGTGAGCGAGGTCTCGCGCGGGTTCACGGCCATGGTGACGCCGATCTTCTCGGCCAGCGCCAGACGGGCCGGATTCACGTCGGTGATGACCACGAAGCGCGCGCCGGCGTGCCGGGCAACTGCGGCGGCCATGATGCCGATGGGGCCGGCGCCGGTGATCAGCACGTCCTCGCCCAGCACCGGGAAGGCCAGCGCCGTGTGCACCGCGTTGCCGAAGGGGTCGAAGATGGCCGCCACTTCCTGGTCGATGCCGGGCGAGTGCCGCCAGATATTCGACATGGGCAGGGCGATGAACTCGGCGTAAGCGCCGGGGCGGTTGACGCCCACGCCCTGCGTGGAGGCGCAGAGATGACGGCGCCCAGCCAGGCAGTTGCGGCAGCGGCCGCAGACCACGTGGCCCTCGCCGGAGACGATGTCGCCGGGGTGGAAGTCGTTCACGTTGGAGCCAACGGCCACCACCTCGCCCACAAACTCGTGGCCGATCGCCATGGGCACGGGGATCGTCTTCTGCGACCACTCGTCCCAGTTGTAGATATGCACGTCTGTCCCGCAGATGCCGGTGTAGCGCACCTTCACCAGCACGTCGTTGATGCCGATGGTGGGCTCGGGAATCTCCTCGATCCACAGACCCGGCTCGGCCTTGCTCTTGACCAGTGCCTTCATTCCATCCTCCCCGAAGAGCGGCCCCGTCGCACAGGTAGGCGGGCCGCGTTGCAGCCTGAATTCCTTCGAAGAGTATTATCCGCCTTCCGGCCGGGCCGCGTACCGCGCCGCGCACCGGCGGCGGGCGGGCTTACGCCGTGACGCTGCGCGCCCGTTGCCGGAAGACCACGGTGGTGAAGAACTCGATCATCAGGCCGAAGAGGCCGTTGACGAAAAAGTTCACCAGCGGCAGCGGGCTCGACCCCATGTTCATGTGCATGTAGAAGGAGAAGATGGAGCCCACCGCGATGCCCATGACCACGCCGTTCCAGGCCCAGTGCAGCCTGAGGCCGGAAGCGCCGATGGCGAAGCCCATCACCGCCCGGTTCAACAGAATGAAGGCCAGAGTGGCCACCGAGTACTTCAACAAGCCGCCGTAGAAGGCGCCGGAGGCACAGATCGCGCCCGCGACCAGGCCGAAGATCGTAGCTACAAGAATCCGCATTGCACGTCCCCGTTCCGAGCCGAGCCGGGGCCCGCGCTCTGCCGAGTCCTACGGCCGGGCGCGCGGGAGAGTTCCAGAAATCTGTCGTGAATCTCAGGGTGCGCGCGCAATTCGTGGGGCAGGCACCGCGCGCTACCGGCATCCGGGGGGCTGAGGCCGGGCTCTAGTGGCAGGCAGCCTGATCCTGAAACTCGTGCGTTTCTGTCATGGTGACAAAGCCGCGCGCGCAAGCCAATATCTGTTCCTCGAGAGGGCTGTTGTGAAAGGTATCCGTCGAGATGAACGAGTCCTGCTTGCGCACTGCCGCATAAAGATCGCTCAGCTTTTGCATGTTGTTGAACTCGGAACCGAGCAGGGGAAAGGCGCTGCGGTCGTCGTCGGTGGACGCGGCGGTGGAGGCGAGGGCCAGGTTCTTCTCCGCCAGACGGTGCTGCCCGGCAAGCCAGTCTCCCGAGATGGGACTGTTATTCAGGACCGCATTGACGATGGCGATTCGCCACTCCCGGATCACGCTCATCTCTTCGATGCCCGCCTGGACAAAAGCAGTGGAGAAGCCCGTCTTTGCCGCGGGAGCGGCTGGCTGCACCTCCGGATTCGAGGGGGGAAGGGTGAGAATCGTCTGATTGGTTTTGAACGAGAGAGTTCCTTGCGTCAAACGGGCAAGAGTCTCTAAATCGATATAGGACTTGCCATTGATCTGAAGCAGTTGCGCCTCGCCCGCGTGTCCGGCGACTGTGAATGTGGTGGCCTTTTGCGGCGTTTGCGCGCCGCCGCCCACGGCCAGCACCAGAAGAGCCGTCAACATCGCCGCCGAGACGGCATTCCTCGTCTTCATAGGACCTTCTCCCGACATTCCCCCCTCAGTCTCCCATTGCGCAGGGACGCATGCTGTTCAATCTTGCGCACCGGTGGCGGGCGGCCGAGGGTCGCGCACTCCCACCCTTTTGCAAAGGCCGCGGAAGGACGGGGCACCCGCGATTTCTGGCCTGATCGAGGGCCGGCCGCCCGTGGGCAGGAGCGGCTGGCTTTCCGAGCTACAATACCGCCGTGGAGGACCTGAGCATGGACAGCGCAGGGAGTCGCAATCCCGCTTCGATCCGCGAATGGAATTGGTCGCCGGCGGAGAAGGCCGCCGCGCACCGCGCCTTCAACCTGGCTCTCCGGAGGGAAAAGGAGGCGGTGCTCTACGAAGCCAAGGCGCGCGCCGCGCATGCCACCGGTGTGGACGAAATCTGGGAATTGGAGAGTTGGCTCGGCAAACGCCGCCGCGAGATCGACCGCGATTACGACTTTCGCTACTCCGTTCTGCCCATGGTCTTCGCCAGCCTGCTCCGCACGGGCCGCCTCACCGAGGAGGAACTCCACGGACTCGCCCCCGAGAAGCTCGATGCCATCCGCTTCATTGCCGGCTTGCGATAAGCCGCCGCACATAGCGGAGGAAAGAACGGCGTGAGTGGATCGAGACTGGCTAAGAACCGTGCTTCCCCAGGCCCCGAAGGCGAGCGACCTGTAGGGTCGAGGACTGGCGCCATGCTCCGTAGGTCCGGCCTATCTATTGCTCCCCGTTTCCTCTGGGAGTGCCTCACTAGCCGGGCCGTGAGCTGGTTTCCAGTCCCCGCCGCATCGAACGGAGCGTGCGGATTTCCCGCACTCCGCTCTCCTGTTGCCTTCGCATCAAGAGTTATGTGGCCGATGGAACCAGAACCGCTTTCCGCAGTGCCGGACGGCGCAGACGATAATCGTTGAACAGTCCGAGCGACCCGTAGATCCACTGCCTACTCCACCGTTTCCAGCCCATCCCGTCGCGCTGCCGGGAACGCATCGGGTGCCGCCGTATCTTCTTCCCCACCCAGTCTCTGACCATGCCGAAGCAGCGGCTGGAGTGGCCGATCCGAAAGTAGTTCACCCAGCCACGAAGGATGGGATTGATCTCTGCGATCACACCCTCGACCGGCTGACTTACTTGCTGCCGGAACACCTCCTTTAAAGTATCCTAGTCGCCGTGCTGTCGCTACATACCCCGCCGGATCGTCGCGCCGCCTCAGTCAGTTGCGTCGCGCCGTGCGGCCTTCGCCCGTCACCCGAGGGCTCGGCATCCGGTTGTTAGGCGTCTCGAGGCCATCTTTGCGTTTACTTCCGTTACGGCCCGGCGACTCGCTCACCATCCGGAAAGATGGCTTTATCGATGGACTTCCGAAGTTCGGTTTCCCTCTCCCCGGCCATCCAAGCTACAGGGCTCCTGACTTTTGCCCTGGCGGGTTTCACCCTCCCGCTGAATACTCCTGCCTTTCCGTGGACATACGGGCCACCCACCGAGATAGATCCAGGATCGACCATCAATGCTATCGGGCACTTCTTGCTCCGTCCCGAGGTTTCATTTGCTCGTTGTACTTGACAAGCCTGGAATCGGCGCGGTTAAATCCACGCTATCGACGCTGACAAAGAGAGGAGCCGACCGTGTCCAATGTAAATGTTAAAGACAATTCAACGCTGAGCCTCAACTTCCCCGCGACGCCCGACTCAGCCATGATGAAGTATCTTCGCAGTTCCGACCCAATCAATGTGGAATTGAATGAGAAGCAGCCTGCGAGCGGCGCCCTGAGCGCCTTTGTCCCGTGCGGCCTTTCGTTTGCTTCGCCTGTTACACTGGGCACAACGAGCGACGAACTGACGATCAAATCAGGCCTCCAAGGCAGCGCTTCGCTCAAGAACGGTGTCCTTTTCGACCCGGACAAGGACGATTTTGGCGACTCGGTTACTGTCCCGAATGGAAAAGCATACCTTTCCGTCGGGATTGCCGCCACCGTGGATGCAGGTCTCACGGAGAAGTCCGGCGACTTGAAATTTGGTCTGAACGCTACCTCGTCTGCGACTATCACCAACTATCGCCTTTGCGACACTTCCGAAGCGATAGATGGCGCGATGCAGGCAGTGTTCCAGGACTTCCTGATTCCGGCGGACCTGCAAGACATAGGCGGCATGGCACCGGGCCTGATTGCAACGGTTGAAGGCTCCGGTTCCCTCAAGTTCTCATTCAAGGCAACTTACCCTGTGTTTTCCAACCCGCTCGCTACCGTCACCAGCGGACCACTGAACGGCTTCAACGCTAACGTCGGGGCATCCCTTGGCTTGGGTGTCAGCGGGGGCCTCACTGGTGGTTACCAACTGCGGGTCCGCCGGTTGGACCAGAATAAGTTCGAACTCAGCTACGAGAAGAAGCGTGGATCCTCTCTTACTGTTGCGGCCCAGGCGCAGGTGGGCGCTTCCGTCACATTGGGGAGCCTCGACATCATCGAGACACTCCTCAAGGCAGTCAGCAAAGATCCCACTATCGATAAGGATACCTTCGGAAAGCAGACCGGACTCAGCGAAAGCGAAATCGATGCTCTCGCAGCAGCTATCAAGGCGGGCATCGACCGTACTGTCACAGCCTCCATTTCCGACGAACTCGACTTCTCGCAAGCAACCACCGCGGCGTTCAGCTATCAGATCGACATCGACGCGCTGGAAGACAACGGCAGGGCGGCGGTAAACGGCGCGCTCAGCGGAGACCTGACCGAGATTGAAGGCGGCGATTTCGCTGGTATTGGCCGAATCCGCAGTGTATTTGCCTCGATGCGAGAGTCCAGGCATATTCTGAAGGTAAACCTGCTCGGTGCATACAACTTCGGCTCAGTAACGGATCTGATTAGGAACGGACATCTTGTAGTAGATCCCGACACTGGGACGATTAACATCCTCGACAAGGTAAGCGCAAGCAAGGTTGGTTTCACGAGCGACAACTTCGCCCGGGATGGAGCGAAGCTTCGCGCGGTTGTTGCCGCGGGTGTGACAATGACGGCTGCTTATACAGTCGGCGGAGCCGTTTCACAGCCTCCGAATTTCACTTGCGGTTGCTGGGCATTTGAGTCCCATCAAAAGACCGCGCTTGCCAACGTCGAGAAGTACCTGCACGAAACGACAGCACTACGGCTCTTGACGCCGGGCGATGCGGCGGCAAAGCTGAAGCTGCTCGTGGGTGTTCCCAGAGACAAACTGGGGCGCTCGACGTTCCTGATGGAATCCAGCTATCAGGCCGCGGCGTTTCGCCAGATGTTTCTTACCGGACCTGCTACTGGCACTCCCCGCCCAAGGGCCGATTACGAGCAAATTGGCCGCAACGCTCAATGTTCGTTGCTGTCTCCGGACGACCCTACGGACGTTGAACGAAATAGGGTGCTGACGGACGACACTCTATGGACCGCGTTGGCTAAGCCTGGAGCGACACCGGAGATCGCCAGGATTCTTGAGCAACATGGAATAACGAGTCTGACCGTCAAGGATGCAATCATCCACGACGTGGTTCTCATCGAATGGTGGGCTGCGTCCATGGCCGAGATGGCCCAGGCAGTCGTGAGGCTTACTGAGTACTTAAAGGGCAACCCGATACCAGATCCCGTGAATAACACATTCAAGAAGCTGAGAAGTTCGTTGGATGACGCCATGGCATCTGTCGCCAGGAACACGCAGGACGAATTCGGCGGGCCCTGGGGTTTGCTGGTGATGGCCGAAGCCTCCGGGTTAAATGACAAGACCACAGTGACAGTGGTTAGTCCGTACCTCTCTTTCACGTCATCCAGGCCCTAGAGCGGATTGGAGATTCACCCGGGGAAACTGACGAGATGCTCAAGTGCCGTCTTCCTGGTAAAGGCGGCACCTGGCCTCGTCATCTCACCCTGCACTAACTCTCAATCCGCTATTGCGAACCCTGGGGGAAACCTGTCACCACCTGCAACGCTCTTTAGAACCAGCTATGCGGCATAAGGGGAGATCCGAGTAACTGCACCGGTGGGACGGCAGGAGGCCTTCGATCAGGGCGGGAGGATCACCCATAAGCGCTAAGATAAGAAATCGATCTGTGGCCTTCTTTTCCGGTTTGGTTCTGAAAGCGACGCGGCGATCCGGTTCCATTGCCCGATTACGGCATGCAAGGGAAGGGTTGGGGTAATTGCGCCGATCACCTGATGGAATGCAAACTGGAATTCACGCCACCTGCTGCGTGTCCTCCGTTGTTTTCGCCGTGTAGCCCCAGGGGGAAATGGTGCTTGCCACCCGCATCATCTTCTCCGTTAACAACGCAATGAACAGCTTTCCGTAGAGCCATGCGCGGCTGCTTCGGTCATCGTATTTCGGAAGATGGCCGAGTTCGGCGATCGACTTCAGCCGCTTGAAACCCAGTTCGATCTGCCAGCGCAGCCGATAGGCATCCAGAACCTCTTCGGCACTGGCTTCCGCGGCGGAAAGCGTCGTGAAGACCAGTACATACTGGGCGCAAAGCCGGCCCAGCGGGCCAACCTTTTTCCCTCGCTGTTCTTTGTCCTTGATGCGTACCTCCGCACGTCGAATCGCTTCCCGGCTTTTGCGGATCGCGGCAAGCCGTCCTTGATATTTCCGCTCGCCGGAATGAACCCACACAGGCCACTCGGCAATCTCTCCCGGCGCGGTCAGTCCACGCAGCCGCGCGGCCAGGTTAAAGCGCTCTCCGGCCTTGTTATACAGTGGCATCGCGTGTGGATTCAATCGCACGCAGACCGCCGCATTCTGTTCGACGATGCTCTCGACCCCAGGTGGATGGCTGTATCCGGCATCGGCCAGAACCAGATCGTCGGCTTGAAACTTGAATTGCGCGAATCGCTCTGCGGCGCCGGCGCCTTTTGTCGAGGTAAGTACAAAGTGGTCGCACTCCAACGCGGGCAAGCGCAGACTGTAATGGATGCGCCACTGGCTCCCGGTTCTGCCCGGCTCGCTCACCACCGTAGCGTCCAGCAGGCGCACGTTTCGTCCACAAATAGTCGGCTTCAAGGTTACGCCCAGTTCGAGCAAAAGAAGCTCGCAAAGCTGTCGAAACCAGCCCTCCGCGTCGCGCAGCCGGTTGAGCAGCGTCACATCGGAAACCTCGGCAAGCCCTGCTAACTTAGCCTGAACGACAGTCTCGCGCAGCGACCAGCCACAGCCGACGTGCAGCAACAGCGTATGCAGCAGGGATTCGAGGCTGGAGAACCCGCGCAATCGCCGAACAGCCCCGCTGCTCCGGCCCAACTGCTCCCAGGACGAGGGCAGCAAACTCAAGAGAACTCGCCAATTCTCAAGTTCAGCCATGCACGCAGAATAGTAATACCCGGATCAATTGTCAATCGTTATCTTAGCGCTTATGGGCCTTAGCCCCTGCCAACCTCTCCATCTCCTCTTTGCCGACGGCAGGCCGACGCCGCAGGCAGGGGCTAAGGCCCGTCGTGCCTCCTTCGCCAATTTGCGGCACGACTGAAGTCGTGCCCTGTTACAAGGCGCGTGAATTCAACATCCTGCGCGGAACGTTCTCTTCCATCCCAAGAACGGGTTTGGATGCGTTTGCCTTGGGCTTTTCGATGCGGCCAGAGCGAAAGCGAGAGTTGGTTTGCCCGGTTGAGTCTGGTTCAGGGCCGCCGCTCGCTGTTGGTCGCATGGACTTGAGCGCTTCAGCTTCGAGGTGCAGTCCCTCGGGTTTCGCGCGAGCCCGCATTTCTGTCAAGCGGGCCGGTTTCGGGATGTGCAATCCGGGCAAAAAAGGCGGTTTTTGGCCAAAAGACAGCCTTTTTCTGCCAGTTTCCGTCCAAAAAGTGGGTTTTCTGTTGACGGATAAATTAACTGCAGAAAATCGTATCTTGTTGAGTCTAATGCACTATTAGGCGAATAAACTACAAAGAAAAGCGCGAAAAATGGGGAGGGGGGTGGGGGTAGGCCAAAATCGACCCCTCCGAGGCGGGTGGTAAGCGCCACTCGCCGGGCTTTCCCCCTACTCCTCAGGAGGTCTTCCACTCCATTGTGGGCTGGCGGAGGGGATTCTTCGGCAAACGGCTCCTGTGGGGGACCTCTTGGACTGGATCTCTCACTGGACTGGTATTCGCTCTGTATTGAAAGGGCTTCTACCGCAATGGACGGACAGAGCGCGGGTCTGGAGACCGACGCTACATGCCGGCCGGGGGGCGACGCAACTTGCTGATTCCCGATCGCCGATCCGGACGCTGGGAGGAATGCGGACTGACTCTTTGCGGAGGTGGAGCGGGTTGGCGGAATCCCGGGTTTCAAGGTCGACACCCGGGGCGCTTAAGCGGACGCCTGGCCCGGGCTTGGGGAGCGGGGCCGCCCGCCTGGCCTTTTTTTCTTGCCGGTCGCGCGGTTTGGGTTTAATTTTCAATCGCAGCCGTTCCCCCGGTTGGAGGTTGAAATGAAGAATCTGATCTTGCTGGCGCGGTTGCCTGCAACCGTGCGCGCTCCCCTGCGTTTTGCATTGGTTCCGCTGGTTTTCTGGTTGGCGATGGCATGCGGGGGCGCGCGGCCTGCCTGGGCCGGGGCGGCGGCCACCGCCACCACACTGGCTCTTACCGCAGGCGGGAGCGCTGCGAGCACGGTGCAGGCGGGCACCGTGGTGACGCTGACGGCGACGGTGAAGGCCGGCAGTACCGCTGTCAGCCCTGGGCTGGTGAATTTCTGCGATGCGTCGGCGGCGCATTGCAGCGATATCCACCTGCTGGGGTTCGGGCAACTGACCGCTGGCGGCACGGCGACCCTGCGCTTTGAGCCTGGCGCGGGAAGCCACAGCTACAAGGCGGTCTTTGCAGGGACCAACAACCATGCCGGCAGCTCGTCGGCAGCCGAGGCGTTGACCGTGACTCCGGCATCGGCGGGCAAGCACGCGACAACGACGGCGATTGCCGAGAGCGGGAACGCGAGTCCGTTCAGCCTGACGGCAACGGTTGTGGGCGACGTGAACGCGCTGGGGGTGGCAGGGCCGAGCGGGAAGGTTTCGTTCCTGGACATGGGCAACGCGAGCCATGTGCTGAGCACGGCAACGCTGGGGACGGGAACCGCCGGGCTGCGCTGGATCAACTCGTCAAGCCCGGGGACCGGCGATGAGCCGAAGGCGGTGGCGGTGGCGGATTTCAATGGAGACGGCCACCTGGACCTGGCGGTGGCGAACGGCTATCAGAGCAACCTGACGATTCTGCTGGGAAACGGAGACGGGACGTTCACCACCGCGTCGAGCCCTTCGACGAGCGCGACGGAGGTGGCCGTGGCCGTAGGGGACTTCAACGGAGACGGGAAGCCGGACCTGGCGGTGGTCAATTCGGATGACTCGGTTTCGATTCTGCTGGGGGTTGGGAACGGGAGCTTTACCGCGGCGCCGAGCTTCAACGCTGGAGCGAACAACGGGCTCTCCGCGGTTGCCGTGGGCGACTTCGACGGAGATGGGAATGCGGACCTGGCGGTGGGAGATGCAGGCGGCAAGAAGGTGATTGTGCTGCTGGGCAAGGGAGACGGTACCTTCACCATGAAGGCGAGCTACCCGGCAGGCCTGTTTCCGGTGGCGATTGCGGTGGGCGACTTCAACGGGGACGGCAAGCTGGACCTGGCCGCGCTGAACAGTTCGGACAGCAACGTGACGGTGCTGCTTGGCAACGGGGACGGGACCTTCAAGGCGGCTGCGGCAGGTCCCTCGACGGGCACTGGGCCGAATTCCATGGTGGTGGCGGATTTCAACGGAGACGGCAAGCTGGACCTGGCGGTGGCCAATGGGTACAACCCGCCAGGCGTGACGGTTTTGCTGGGGAATGGAGACGGAACGTTCACCAAGGTAAAGAACCCGGTTTTTGTGAGCACGCTGCAATCGATGGCGGTGGGCGACTTTAACGGGGACGGCATTCCGGACCTGGCGATTACGAACTTCTACACCAACTCGGAGACCATTCTTCTGGGCAAAGGGAACGGCACGTTCACGGCGACGACGAGCCCGGTGTCGGACGTGTACCCGACGGCAGTGGCGGCAGGCGACTTCAACGGAGACGGCAGGCCGGATATCGCAGTCGCCTATTACAACAGCTACTGGGTGAAGGTGTACCTGGCGCAACTGACCGAGGCGGCGACAGCCACTTCGAGCGGGATTGCGCTGACGGGGACGCACAAGGTGGAGGCAAGTTACGGCGGAGACGCGCACTATTCCGGGAGCGTTTCGCCGGAGATCGTGTTGCCGCCTCCGCCGGCCGCGATGCCGGTATTCCAGCCGGGGGCAGGCGGGTACACGTCGCCGCAGAGCGTGTTCATCACGGACACGACGCCGGGGGCGACCATCTATTACACGACCAACGGAGCGACGCCAACGACCGCGTCGACACCCTACTCGTTTGCGGTCTATGTTTCGGCATCGGAGACTCTGAAGGCCATCGCCGCAGCTCCGGGGTATGCGCCGAGCGCGGTGGCGACGGGGATCTACACCATTGGGCCGCAGACGGCAACGCCGGCAATCAAGCCTGCCGCGGGAACCTACGCGGTGGCGCAGACGGTGACCATCACCGATGCGACCTCGGGCGCGGCGATCTACTACACGACGGACGGATCGACGCCGACACCGGCGTCGACGAAGTACAGCGTGGGCTTTCAGGTGACGGCGGCCACGCCCTCTGTGACCGTGAAGGCGATTGCGGTGGCGCCGGGGCACTCGGCGAGCGCGGTGAAATCGGCGACTTACACGATCGCCACCGCGCCATCGGTGACGACCACGGCCGCGACGGGGATCGGCACGTCAGGAGCGGTTCTGAACGGAACGGTGGCCGCGGAGAACGCGACGACGCAGTACTGGTTCCTCTACGGGACGAACAGCAGTTCTCTGACCAGCAGCACGGCCAAGAAGGGAGCGCTGACGGGATTGACGGCGCAGCCGGTGAGCGCGCAGCTGACGGGATTGCAGTCGAAGGCCACGTACTACTTCAAGGTCGCGGCCTCGAATTCGCAGGGAACGAGCTACGGGAGTGTGCAGAGCTTCAAGACCTTTTGACCGGGCTGATTCGACGGGAGCGCAAGCTGCGCCGCGCGGCGGGCCGATAGGGCGTGCCCAAGGCCGCGGCAGGGCTCAGGCGGCCGCCGTGGCCTGGGCGAGGCGGCGGATGGTGAGGACGGTGATGTCGTCTTCCTGGCCGAAGTCGCGGGCGGCGTCGGCGATGTAGAAGGCGGATTGGTTCGAGAGGTTGTGGACGCGGTCGAAGCCGAAGAGTTCGCCGTTGGGGCGGCGGGCTTCGGCGACGCCGTCGGAGAGCATCAGGATGCGGTCGCCGGGGTGGAGGAAGAGGCGGATCTCTTCGTAATGCACATCATCGAGGACGCCGAGGGGCAGGCTGCCGGGCAGATTGACTTCCTGGCTGTTCAGGTAGGGGGGCAGATGGCCCGCGTTGGCGAGGATCAGCTCGCCGTCGGGGCCGAACCAGGCGGCCTGGCAGGTGGTGAAGCTCTCGCTGCCGGCGAGGACGCGGTTGAGGGATTCGAGGATCCTTGCCGGGCTGGACTCGGGGGTGCGGCGCAGGGCACCCATGAGCATGGAGACGTTCATGGCGGCCTTGAGACCCTTGCCGGCGACGTCGCCGATGACGGCCAGCAGCCCGCCCTCTGGGGTGGACTGAATGTGGAAGAAGTCGCCGCCGACTTCGGCCGCGGGATTGTAGACGGAGTCGACAGCGAAGCCCGGGGTCTTGAGCTTCTCGTGGGGGATCATCAGCTCCTGGACGCTGCGGGCGGCGGCCAGTTCGCTGGAAACGCGCTCCTGGTCGCGCTGGACGCGGAGGAAGCGGACAAAGACGATGAGGACGATGACAAAGAGGCCGGTGAACTCGGCGACCGAGGCGAAGTGGATGGGGATGAGACCGGCCTGAATTGTGAGCGGAGAGCGGAATTCGCGGCCGGCCCAGGTGCTCATGTTGCCGCTAAGCAGGGGCTCGATGGCGCCGATGAGGCTGAGCACGAGGGGGATGAGCAACAGACCGGCCTCGAAGTTGCGCTTGAGGGTGGCGGCGATGAGGGTGACGAAGACGAAGACCAGCCAGGCCGCCAGCCAGACGAGGGTGAGGATGCCGGCGACGACCAGCAGGATGGCCAGGCTGGCGCTGCGGAAGGCGGCAGCGCCGAGCAGCGCCGGGCCAACGAAGAGCATGACCGGGGCGCTGAGGCGAAGCGCCAGGATGTACCAACGGCGGCGCATGGCGAGGAAAGCGTTGAGGAATTCGAAGTAGAGATAAGCGGCGAGGACGGCCAGTTCGAGGACTGTGGCGACGTACCAGATCTGGTCGAGCTGGGCCGAGCTGCCGGCCAGCTCGATGAAGGCGAAGGGCGCCCAAACCAGCTCGTAAAGGGCGAGCCAGAGGTACTCGATGTGGCCCTGCTGGGTGAAGTAGAGAGCCAGGAGAAAGAGGGAAAGGAAGAGCAGGAGGATGGAGATGACGAGCCGGGGAAGGCGCTCGAAGAGGGAGTGGACACGCCAGAGTTCGAGCGAGCGGCTGAGTTCGTCGGGGTGGCCGAGGCGGAGGTTATGGGAGGCGAAAAAGGCGGTGTAGGCGCCGTAGCCGAAGGGGATGTAAGGGGCGCGGAGGGCCAGAGTCACGGAGGTTGCGCTGGGGTCGAGGCTCAGGTTGTAGATGCGGGAGATCTGCTGGTACTTCTGCGGCTGGTCGGGGTGCGGGCCATCGGGCTGCACCAGTTTGCCGTCGGCGTAGACGTCGAAGCCGAGCGCCTGCTCGCCGAGGACGATGGTGGCGCTGTGCGAGACGGGCAGCTCGACGAGCAGGGAGAGGGGTCCGTGGTTGGGGGCCAGGCGGACATGAAGCCGGAACCAGACCCAGGGCCGTTGGTGGTCGCGCGGTCCGCCGGGATGCGGGCCCGGCTTGTGCTCCGCGTCGTCCTTGGCGCCAGCCGGGTGGTCCAGGTCGGGTACTTCCTCGAAAGAGTCGATACCGTCGCGCAGCGGCCAGGCCGAGTCGTCCAGCTCGGGGCTGGCTGCGGCGGGATTGGAGGTGATGCCGACCCGCCAGCCTTTTTCGAGGCGGAGGGGGGTGCCCAGGCCAGTGCCGTCGAGGAATATCCCAGGGGTGCGCGGGGTGTCCGGAGCGACGGGCCGGGCGTGGCGCTCGGGCAGCAGCAGCGACCCCAGGGGCCGAGGCGGAGGGGGCTGCATAGCAAGGAGTTGCAGAGCACCGCAACTGATCGCGACGGCCATACCCTGGACGATTCTGCGCAAGAAAATCCCTCCGAACTGCGTGGTCTCCACTTTAATCCAGACGGCGGACTGCGCCAAAGGGAATATGGCGAATGGGTGGCCAAACGGAGCCGCAGGCGGCAATCTGCGCGGAGAGAGGGATCTTCCGCGGGCTCAAAATACCTTGCGTTGCCCGTTACCAAACCGGGGGAGAGCGGCGTCTAATGGAGTGCCGAGATGCGCAAGATGGAGTAAGCTGCGAGCAGGGGCTCGCGGTGGAGGTGAGGTCATGAGGAGAAACCGGATGCGCAAGGGCTGGGCAGTGCTGGCCATTCTGGTTCTGGCGGGAGTCGCGATGGTATGCGCACAGACCACCCCCCAGGACACACCCACCAGCAATGTACCCGCAGCCCAGCAGCCGGCGCCGGGAACCACGCCCGTGGGCGGCGATGCGCCGGCCAAGCAGCCGGAGAAGCCGGCACCTGGAACCACGCCTGTGGGCGGTGACACGCCGCCAGCTGCCGCGGACCCGGGCAAGGTTGTCGAGGTGGGCAGCCAGAAGGTCGACGTGAAGGCCGGGTCGATCGACGATGTGAGCGCGGTGGGCAATCGCGACATTGGCGGCCGCGGGATGGGGAACTGGTACTCGACCGACACCGAGATCAAGATGGGCAAGATGTACGCCATGGAGATCGAGAAGAGCACTCGCTTCATCACCGACCCGATCGTGACCGAGTATGTGAACCGCATCGGGCAGAACATCGTCAAGAACTCGGACTGCAAGGTGCCCTTCACGATCAAGGTAATCGATTCGGACGAGATCAATGCGATGGCGCTGCCGGGCGGTTTCTTTTACGTGAACTCGGGGCTGATTCTGAACGCGGACGAGGAGGCGGAGCTGGCCGGGGTGATGGCACACGAGACGGCACACGTCTGCGCCCACCACGCGGTGCGCGAACAGACGCGGGCGAACTACGCGCAGTTGGGGACGATTCCTCTGATCTTCATTGGCGGCTGGACGGGCTACGGAATCTACGAGGCGGCTTCGATCGGAGTGCCGCTGACCTTCCTGCACTTCTCGCGCGAGTTCGAGGCGCAGGCCGACTACCTGGGCGTGCAGTATATGTACCGGGCGGGGTACGATCCGCAGGCGTTTATCAGCTTCTTTGAGAAGGTCCAGGCTCTGGAGAAGCGCAAGCCGGGGATGGTGTCCAAGGCCTTCAGCGACCACCCGCAGACGCCAGACCGGATCCAGCACTCGCAGGAGGAAATTGCGCGCATCCTGCCGGCGCGGGACCAGTACACGGTGACCACCTCGGAGTTCGAGGACGTGAAGGCGCGGCTGGCGCGCATTGAGAACAAGCGGCGGCTGACGGATTCAAAGGACGGGAAGAAACCCTCGCTGCGGCGGGCGGGCAACCAGACCGGCGACACCACCGACAAGCAGGGCGACAGCCAGGACGACAAGCCGACATTGCACCGGCGCGAGGACCAGAACTGACGGGGCGATGAACTTCAGTAACCCGCGCGGCGTGGGGATGGGTCAGTAAGCGGTCCCGGAAGTGGGATTGCCACTGGGAGTTTCTTGCGCTATAGATGGGGAGCGGGAGGAAGCGCACACGTGTATGCGCGGCTGGGAAACGCCGTCGCAGCAGGGTTCGCCCCGCCGGAACGCCGACACCATGAAGAAGATACTGATTGTCGCGGTTGTCTGTTTGTTGATTCTGGTGCTGACCAAGATCGCCAACCGGCAGGGGCCTGACCCGATGCCGGGAGTGGACTTCTGGCTAAAGGCACAGCATGTAGTGCAGTGCTCGCAGGACGAGATCACGCTGGTGGACCCGCACCAGAAGGCGACTCATCTCGAGAGAGACCAGAGCTGGCCGGATTGCTCGGCCTTCCACAAAGA
Organism: Occallatibacter sp.; assembly: GCA_049690595.1. Taxonomy (GTDB): domain Bacteria; phylum Acidobacteriota; class Terriglobia; order Terriglobales; family Acidobacteriaceae; genus Telmatobacter. The sequence continues at coordinate 23,928 of JBAVMZ010000402.1, forward strand.
CGACGTGCTGGACTTTCACCTCTCGCAGAGCGATAAGACGCACTTCATCTCCTACGAGCCGACGGTGTGGTGGCGGAAGGCGCTTTAGTCATGTGGGGAGGAATTTGGGTCGGGGCCTGCCGGGCGCAGGCCCTTCGTTTTCTCGAGCGTCAAGTGGCAGCCGAGATGGGAACGGGGCAGGCAGGAGCACCATCTGCTGCAACAGCACTAAGGGTTGGGCTGGGGACGCCGCCAACCGCAAGCGGCAGGGAATACCCCCGCTGTGCTGGGAAGGCACGCCAAAAGGGGCGGGGACCAAATCCGATGAATTTCCGGCAACTGCCTGAAAATCCTTGAAATCACAGGGAAACCCGCGCTATAAACGGAGACACCGGCAGCCATCCCGGAGATGCGTAGGGAAGAACTGCCCGCAAGGAGGCAACCATGCGTAACGCCGCAGCCCGTTCCAACCTGCTGGTCCCGGAGGTGCGCGAGGTCATGGACATTCGTCAGGCCTCCGATTACCTCGGCATCTCGCCGGACACGCTGTACAAGTACGCCTCGGAGGGGTTCGTGCCGGCCTTCAAGCTGGGCAACCGGTGGCGGTTCAAGCGCACGCGGCTGGACGAGTGGATGGACCGGCAGAGCGACCTGACGGCAGCGGAGCTGGAGAGCAACCCGGAGATGCGGAAGCCGGTGAAGCCGGCGTATTAAAGGCAGGGAGTAGGGAGTAGGGAACAGTCCGTGCCTGCTGACTCTGAGCGAACTGACGTAGACGGAGACTACATCGCCGACATCGCGTGCGATGTTCTCCGGGTTCTGAAAGCGTCTTGTTTCTTCGAGCAACTGGACAATCGATTCAGCCCCGTGGACAGATCCAAGGAGCCTATTCGCTGCGGACACTCGCTGAAGAACTCGATTGAGATTCTGAGCGGAATCGGAATGGACGCCGAAGCTACCGCGGACGTGTTGGCCGTTCTTCGCGCGAACGGGGGCTTCTGCGATTGCGAAGTGCTTTACAACGTTGCAGAAGAGAGCCGCCTGCGGTCAGTCTATTGGCAGGCTCGTGCGGCGGAGAATTGCAAAGGTGATCTCGACACTCCCTCACGCATTTCGAGGCCCCTGCCCCCTGAATCCTGAATCCCGCCCTCCCGTGATATATCTTTCCGAATGGACCACCTTCGCCGCATGGGGCAACTTCGCCGACGGCTGACAAAGGCCGGACTTCCGGGCCTTGTCCTCACATATCCGTTTGACATCCGCTACCTGACGGGCTTCACCGGCTCGAGCGCCGCGCTGGCAGTGACACGGCGGCGCGCGCGCCTGTTTACCGACGGGCGTTACACGGCGCAGGCGGCCGAGGAGGTGCGCGGCGCGGAGGTCGAGATTGTTGCCAGTTCGCCGGCCGTGGCGGCAGTGCAGTGGCTGGCGGCGCAGCCGGGCGCGGAGTCGGTTGGCTTTGACGCGGCGCACGTCACCGTGACGGAGCTGGAGCGCTGGCGGGCCGGGTTGCCGGCGAGGCTCAGGCGCGGCTTGCTGAAGCCGCTGGCCATGCCGCTGGTGGAATCGCTGCGCATGGTCAAGGACGAGGAGGAGCTGGCGCTGATGGCGGAGGCGGCTCTCATGGGCTGCCGGCTCTTCGAGGAGCTTCTCGGCTTCCTTCGCCCCGGCCTCCGCGAGTACGAGGTGGCGGCGGAGCTGGAGTACCGGGCGCGGCAGATGGGCGCCGAAGGGATGTCGTTCGAGACGATTGTGGCCTCGGGCGAGCGCTCGGCGCTGCCGCACGGACGGGCCACGGCGGCCCGGTTGCCCCGCAAGGGCTTCCTGACCCTCGACTTCGGTATAATCCACAAAGGTTATTGCTCGGATATGACCCGGACGGTGCACCTGGGAAAGCCGGGGAAGGCCGAGCGGGAGACGTACCAGGCGGTGCTGGAGGCCCAGGAGGCAGCAGTGGCCGCAGTAGGCGCGGGCGCCAGTTGCGGAGCGGTGGACGAAGCCGCCCGCGGCGTGTTGCGCAAGGCGGGATTGGCGGAGGCGTTTTCCCACTCCACTGGCCATGGGGTTGGGCTGGAGGTTCACGAGCCGCCGCGGGTGGGGGCCGGACAGGCGACCAGGCTGCTCCCCGGCATGGTCATCACCATCGAGCCGGGAGTTTACCTGGCCGGGAAGTTCGGCATTCGCATCGAGGACATGGTGGCCGTGACGCGCAGCGGAGGTCAGGTGCTCACGCCGGCGCCAAAGGCCTTGATTGAGTTGTGAACAGAGCCGTCCCGCCGGCGAGCGGGGATCAAGGAACGGATGAAACCACAAGATATCGAAGATCTGAAACAGCTGATTGAGTTTCTGAAGGCATACCAGGTGTCCGAGTTCGACCTGGATCGGGGCGACCTGAAGATCCGGCTGAAGTTCGCCCAGCAGGAGACGGCGCCGGGCGGGCTCTCAGAGCTGGCGCGGCTGCTGAGCGCGGCGCCTCAGGCGGCGGCAGTGGCGCCTGCGGCG
>JBAVMZ010000403.1:0-18048 GCA_049690595.1 Occallatibacter sp.
ACGCTGAGCGGCTCGGTGGACACCTTCCACACCGGACCGGAGGGCGCGGACCTGCGCCGGTTCCTCAAATACACCGAAGAGAAGGAGCGGCGGGAGTACTGGGAGAACCGCATGGCGCGCGATCTGCCCGGCGTGACGCTGACCGATCTCCAGTCTGTGCAGCCGGCCACCTTCGACAAGCCGATCGAGTTTCATCTGAAGTTGACGGCGGCGCAGTATGCGCACGTGGCGGGGCCGCTGCTGCTGGTGCGGCCGCGGGTGGTGGGCACCGACGCCGAGCGCATCGACGACAAGCAGCGGACGGTGCCCATCGACCTGGGCGCCTCGGGCAAGTGGCACGACAGCTACACGATTGCGCTGCCCGCCGGCTGGACGGTGGACGAGACGCCGGACCCCACGGACATCGACACGGACTTCGCCAGCTACCACTCCAAGTTCACGGCGAGTGGCGGCGAGCTGCGCTACGAGCGCGAGTACGTCGTCCGCGAAGTGGAGATTCCGGCCGCGCGGGTGGCCGAGTTCCGCAAGCTGGAGACGGCCATCCTGGCCGACGAGAAGGGCACAGCGGTGCTGAAGAAGCAGTAGCCGGGGAACCGGCGCGCCCCGCCTTGCGTATTGGCTCATGTCGCTGGTGAGTGCAAGGAGGGAACGATAATGGCCGTCTTCTGTCAACGCTGTGGAACCGGGTTGCCAACGAGCGCGCGGTTCTGTTCCAACTGCGGCCAGGTGGTGCCCGTTCCGGAGTTCATTCCCGGCCGTCCGCTGGTGCGGCCCATCCTGGGGCGGCAGGTGGCCGGCGTCTGCATCGGGCTGGCGCAAGCCTACGGGTGGGATGTGGCCCTGGTGCGGATCTTCACCGTGCTCGGCTTCTTCTTCTCGTGCGGCCTGGTGGCCGTGGCCTACCTGGCCGGGTGGATCGGGATTCCCGACGAAGCCGCGCCGCCGTTCTAAAGCGGTATGCTCATGTGCATGAGCGAGCATTACGAAGCAGCCGGCGCACGGATGGCCTACCTTGAGACGGGAGCGGGCGCTCCTGTCGTCTTTCTCCATCCAACCCCCCTCGATGGCTACTACTGGCATCCGCTCGTCCGTCGGCTGGCTGGCGTGCGCGCCATTGTGCCCGACCTGCGCGGTCACGGCGCCTCGGAGCTGGGAGCGCTCGCTGCAGGCGGATTTGCCGCCGTGCCCGATGCGCCCGTGCTGACCATGGCGCGGCTGGCCGCCGACGTGCTGGCGCTGATGGACCATCTTCAACTGCGTGAGGCGGTCTTCGCCGGCTGCTCCATCGGCGGCTACGTGCTGCTGGAGCTGTGGCGGCAGGCCCCGCAGCGGGTGCGCGGCCTGGCCTTCATCTGCTCCAAGCCGCAGCCGGATGCAGAGGCAAATCTGGCGCGCCGCGCGGCGACCATTGCCCAGGCGCGGGCTGGCGGGAGCGCGGCGATCTTCGACGGCATGACGCAGACGCTGATCGGCGCCACGGCGCGCGCCCGGCGGCCGGAGATCGTCTCCGAGCTGCGCGCCCGGATGACGCTCGACGCCGAGGCGCTGACTGCGGTGCAGGCGGGCCTGGCAACGCGGCCGGATTCCGTGCCCACGGTGGAGACGATCACCGCGCCCGTGCTGGCCATCGCCGGCGGCGAGGACTCCGCAGTGACAGCGGCGGAGATGGAAGCCTTCCGCCAGGCGCAGGGAGGATGCGCCTTCCACGTGCTAGCCGATGCCGGCCACTTTGCCGCCTACGAGCAGCCGGAGGTTGTTGCGCAGCTGGTGGGCGAGTGGCTGCGGCAGTTCCAGGGCTGAGACAGGCTCGAAAAGCGAGTCAGGAGCCAACTGGCATCGTGCTTTCCCTGGCCTTGGCACGGGAGCTGGGCGACACGGGCAAGGTGCGTGCCAGCCCACCCTGGATGCAAAAGAACAAAGGCGCGGCAAGGGTCGGGCGCCCGGCAATCGCAAGCTCCTCCACCGGGCCATTTGCATCTATTCTTGTGACAGGTGAACCCATGCGGAGAGGGATCTCTCCGCATTCCTCCGCATTCGCCCTGACACTGGAGCGTCCCCGATGACCGCCGAATTGATCCACAGGCTGCACTTTGCCTTCACCATCACATTCCACTATCTTTTTCCTCAACTCACCATGGGCCTGGCGCTTCTGATCGTGGTGCTCAAATCGGTCGCGCTCCGGACCGGCGCCGAGCAGTGGGACCGCGCCGCTCGCTTCTGGGGGCGCATCTTCGCCATCAACTTCGTCTTTGGCGTCGTAACCGGCATTCCCATGGAGTTTGAGTTCGGCACCAACTGGGCGCGCTTCTCGAGGCTCTCCGGCGGGGTTATCGGCCAGCCCCTCGCTATGGAAGGCGTCTTTAGCTTCTTTCTCGAGTCGGCATTCCTCGGCCTCTTTCTCTACGGTGAAAGGCGCATCTCCAAATGGATGCATTGGTTCTCAGCCGTCATGGTTTTTTTCGGCTCGTGGATCTCCGGCTTCTTCATCATCGTCACCGATGCCTGGATGCAGCATCCGGTGGCCTATGATCGCCTGCCCAACGGGCAATTCGAGGTGCTCAGCTTCTGGCAATTGCTGCTCAACCCCTGGGCATTGCTGCAATATGTACACAATATGACCGGCGCAGTCATCACCGGCTCCTTCGTCATGGCCGCCAACGGTGCTTTTTACCTGCTGGAGAGACGGCGCGAAGCCTACGCCCGCATCTTTCTTAAAGTCGGCGTCATCGCCGGATTGTTTGCCTCGATCCTCATCATCTTCCCCACTGGCGACCTGCATGGCAAGTATGTGGCCCGCAACCAGCCGGCAGCGATGGCCGGGATGGAAGGTCTTTTCAAGACTGAGACAGGCGCGGGAATGGTGCTCATCGGGCAGCCCAATGAGGAGACCGGTCAGATCGACAACCCCGTCGCCGTCAACGACGCACTGAGCTTCCTGATCTATGGAACGACCAAGGCCGAAGTCAAGGGCCTCGATCAGATTCCGCACGACCAGTGGCCCACCGCCCTGCCGCTGCTCTTCTACGCCTACCACATCATGGCTGGCCTCGGAACCTGGTTTGCGCTGCTCATGACCGTCTCCGCGTTTCTGCTCTGGCGCGAGCGTCTTTACACAGCGCGCTGGGCTTTGTGGGCGCTGTTGCTTAGTTTCCCTTTACCTTACATCGCCAACACCGCAGGATGGATGACCGCCGAGCTAGGTCGGCAACCCTGGCTCATCTACGGATTGATGCGCACCAGTGAGGGCTACTCGAAGACCGTCTCGGCCAGCAATGGTCTATTTACTTTGCTCGGCTTCATGGGGCTGTATCTGCTGCTGGGCATCCTCTTTACCGTTCTGATTTATCGCGAAATCAGCACCGGGCCGGAGCCAAAGCCTCCTGCTGTTGAAGCGATCCAGGCAGATTGATCCGATCCGCATTGGGCTAAACAGAAGAATACCGGGAGTTTCACCATGATGGGTTTCATTTGGTTCTGGCTGGTTGCCGCAATGATTGTGGGCTATGTGGTGCTCGACGGCTTCGATCTGGGCGTGGGCGTGCTTCACCTGTTTCTGGTCCGCACCGAGGCCGAGCGCCGCGCCACACTGGCCAGCATCGGCCCGGTATGGGACGGCAACGAAGTCTGGCTGCTGGCTGGCGGCGGCACGCTCTACTTTGCCTTTCCGCTTCTCTACGCGTCCGCCTTTAGTGGCTTTTATCTGCCGCTTATGATCGTGTTGTGGCTGCTGATCCTGCGCGGCGTAAGTGTGGAGTTGCGCAACCATGTCGAAGTGGGCGTCTGGCGTGCCTTGCTCGACGGCCTCTTCGGTTTGTCCAGTGCTCTGCTCACCATCTTCTTCGGCGCCGCCCTCGCCAACGTGCTGCGCGGCGTTCCGCTCGAAGCCGACGGATACTTCTTTCTGCCTCTGTGGACCAATTGGCAACCCGGCCCGCATCCCGGCATTCTCGACTGGTACACCGTGATCGGCGGCCTTGTCGCGCTCGCCGCTCTCACACTTCACGGCGCTCTCTGGCTCGCCATCAAGACCTCCGGAGAACTGGAACAGCGCGCTCGCCGCATTGTTACCCCACTCTGGTTCGCGCTTGTGTCACTCACCCTGATCAGTCTTGCCGCCACCATTGCTGTGCGCCCGGCCAGCCTAAGGAATTACTTTAACTTCCCAGCCACCTTCATCGTTCCTGTTGGCGTTGTCGCATCGCTGGCCGCTCTCTGGCTCTTCAATCGCAAGGCTCAGCCGGTCAAAGCATTTCTGTCTTCGTGCCTTTACCTGTTCTTGATGCTGGCTGGGGCGTGCTGGGGGCTCTATCCCACGCTGTTGCCCGCCACCACCGGTGCTGATCGCGACATCACCCTCACCCGCGCCATTTCCGGTCCGCACACACTGGCCGTCGGCCTGGTCTGGTGGGGCGCCGGCATGGTGCTGGCCGTAGGCTACATCGTCTTTGTATATGGCAAGTTCCGCGGCAAGGTTGACCTGCATACGGGCGGGCACTGAGCGCGAGGAGAAACTCGTGGGCGCTACTCGGCGTCCACGACGCAGCGGAAGCCGATGCCACCCGAGCGGTCGTAGCTGGGCGCCATCAACAGGTATTTGCCGTGCTCGTCCAGGCGGTACGCCTGCGGGAAGTACCAGATGGAGCCCTGCGGCTGGTAGTAGGAGCCGCCGCGGACCATGGCGCCGCGGGTGTGCTCGTCCGAGAACTCCTCGGTCCACTGCCAGACGTTGCCCACCATGTCCATCACGCCGTAGGGGCTGGCGCTCTGCGGGTGCGCGTCGACGGGGTCAGGCCCGTGCATCTGCCGGGGCAGTGTTTGGCCGAGGTCGGGCGTGGGCACGTTGGCGGGGTTGGGGCGGTCACCCCAGGGATAGGCGCGGCCGTCCGTGCCCTGCGCGGCGAGTTGCCACTCCCACTCGTGAGGCAGGCGCTTGCCGGCCCATTTTGCGTAAGTGCGGGCGTCTTCAAGCGAGACCCAGGTGACGGGGCGCTTCTCCCAGCCTTCCGGGTAGGTGCCGTTGGCCCAGTCGCGCAGGAAGTTGGCTGGGTCTTTCGGTGCGTAGTGCGTGGCGTCGAGAAAGCGCTTGAACTCGGCGTTGGTCACCGGGTACTGGTCGATGTAGAAGGGCTTCACTTCCATGGGGTGGTCGTGGAAGCGGCGCGGCGTGGGCTCCCAGGGGTACTGAACATCGACCATGTTGGATGTGCCGCCCTCGATCTCGATGCCGCGGACCCTGAAATCGAACGCCCCGCCGGGGATGCGGATCATGCCGGCAGGGGTTTGCGAGGCCGGCCTCGTCGAGGCGATCTCGACCATCTGCTGGCGGAGGACTTCGGGCTCGTGGGGGTAGGCGTCGAGGGGCTTCGAGGTCATCTGGCTCATGCGCTGCATCAGTGACTTGACTGCAACGGAGGGCTCGGCGGGCGTGGCCAGGATAGCGCCAAAGCCGTGAGCTTCCAGGTCGAAGCGGAGGGTGAGGGCGGTTGCGCCGGGCATGGTTTCGGGCTTGAGTTCGACGCCGTGGTAGAGGTCGAAGTAGCGTAGGCCGGCCGCGGCGGGCAGGTCCATCTGCGGGCCGGAGACGGGGTAGGGGTTGCGGTTGACGATGGTCCAGACGGTCTCCTGCGCAAGTGGCCACCGGCTCGCGTACACACCGAAGGTGCGCATGGGATAGAGCGGCTCCCAGCCGGGCGAGGCGAGGAAGGGCGCGACGGCGCGCTCGATCGTGGCCACGCGGCGGGTGGCCTCGGCGTCGCGCGGGGTGATGCCGATCCAGATGCCCCAGACGTTCTCCCAACTCTCCCAGCCGATGCCGTTGAAGAAGGCGAATTGCAGGTCGTCGGTCTTGTCAGGATTCCAGCGGTCGCTGATGTTCACCATGTGGCGCGGCTCGAGCCACTTGTACTTGTCCACCATGGGGATGAAGGGGAAGCTGTACTGTCCCCAGTTCATCACGTTCCAGGCCAGGGCCTCGTCGCTGGGGCTGACCTCTGGCTCAAAGGCCAGCGGATGGCCCGTCTTCTCGGCGGCCAGCGAGAAGCCCAGCGGCACGCCGTCCTGGGTGTCGCCGTTGATGCCGTCGGCGCCGATCTCCTTCATCAGCGCCGCGATCGCGTCCGGCCAGGGCTCCGAGGGCGCGTGGGTGCCCTCGTCCCACATCATCATCGGGAACAGAACCCGCACCCCGCGGCGGTGGAAGTCGGCGATCATCCGGCGCAGTCCCTCCACGCCGCCGGGCATGGAGCGCACCATCTCGAGCTGGTTGCGGTCGTCGACGCCCATGTTGGGGTAGGTGGCCCAGATCAGCACCGCATCGATGCCGCCGTATCGCCGGTCCAGGTCGTCGAGGTAGCGGTCAACGGTGTACTTGCCCGCGACCGGGTCATAGAAGAAGCGGTCGTGGACCATCATCTGCGGCTGTAGGAAGCTCGACTGCGTCCACTGGAGCTCGGGCATCGCATAGCGCGCGCCGTCATAGGCGATGCGGATGCGCCGCTCGTCGCGCCAGTGCGCGATGTCCTTCAGCCACCGCTCGTGCATGTAGGGCAGGCAGGGAGCCGTGGCCGGGCCTTCCCAGGCGTTGTGCAGGTTCATGCAGTCGGGCGCCGGAATCTGCTGCCCGCGCGGCCAGTACTGGGTGTCCTGGGCAGAGGCGCCGAGCGTGAGGGCTGCTAGGACGATCACTGGCGCGAGCGCAGAGAAAGTGAGCTCTCTCATGTTGTCGATGTTCTCCATGCGATACAGGCGGAAAAGGAATCAGAGGTAAGGAAACGCAACCAGAACCAGAACGAACCAGACGACGTAAAGCGCAGAGCTTATGAATTCGCGGTGTGTTCGGCCGCCTCGCTTAGACCGGTTCCAGAGTTCCCGTGCCATTTCAGTGATCGTGCAGGGTGGCATTTTCTTAAGGAAAATGCCACTTGAGTGCATTGCCTCCGGGGTACAGCTACTCTGGAACCGGTATAGTGGCGGCTTCTGCAAGGAATATCCCCGCGAAGATGAAAACAAGAAACATGGTCTTCAGAGAGAGCGGCGCCGACCATGCGGGAACCGGCCCCAATACGAAGGTGGTCATTTATGCACCCTCCGAGCCCGTTTGAGAATGCAAGAAGCTCTCTACATCCTCCCTCGTGGGCATCGAGGCCTGCGCCCCGCGACGGGTGACGCTGATGGTCGCGGCGGCCGAGGCGAAGCGGGCGGCGGCGAAGGGGTCCTTGCCTTCGAGCAGGGCTACGGCGAAGGCGCCATTGAAGCAGTCCCCGGCGCCAACGGTATCAATGGCGTGGACCTGGAAGGCGGGCGCCCACTGGCCGTGTTGGCCGGCTGGGGCGACGTAGGCTCCCTCGGCGCCGCGCTTGAGAACGACGCCCTTGACGCCTCGGCTCAACAACTGCTTCGCGGCCTCCTCAACCCCGAGATTGTCGCCGATGTAAAAGGCCGCTTCCGTCTCGTTGGGCGTGAACCAGGCGATCCGCGGCCAGACCGAGTCGGGCAGCGGCGCGGCGGGCGCGGGGTCGAAAATCACAGGCACGCCGGCCTCGGCGCAGAGAGCAAGCGTACGCTCTATGGTCTCGATGGGCAGCTCTAGCTGGCAGAGGACGATGCCGGCCTGGGCGATGAGGGCGGCGTGGTTGTCAATGAGGGCGGGAGTGACCTTGCCGTTGGCGCCGGAGACCACGACGATGGCGTTCTGGCCGTTGTCCGCGACGAAGATGGGGGCGACACCAGAGGGGCCGGGAACGCGCCCGACGGCGGATGTGTCAACGCCAGCGGTCTTCAGGTTGTCGAGAAGGGCTTGGCCAAAAACGTCGTCACCCACCGCGCCGAGCATCTGCGTGGGATGGCCCAGGCGCGCCGCGGCGACGGCCTGGTTGGCGCCCTTGCCGCCAGGGGTGGTGGTGAAATCGGAGCCGATGAGGGTCTGGCCCGCCAGGGGGATGCTCGGCGTGCGGGCGACCAGGTCCATGTTGATGCTGCCGACGACGAGGATGGGCTTGGGCATCTTCGGGCCTCGCGAATCAGTTCAGCGGGGCGAGGGCGACAGCGCCCAGGCCCAGCAGGAAGAAGACGAACATGAGCACGAGCAGCAGGCGCGCGCGCGGCGGGGCGCCCGAGAACTCGCGCCAGACAAAGACGCCCCAGCAGGCCGAGACCATGGTGGCGCCCTGGCCAATGGAGTAGCTGACGGCGGGGCCGACCGGCCGCGCCAGATGCGCCACCGAGGCGGCAAAGTTGGCCACCGCGCCCAGCGTCCACACCGCCCCGCCGAAGACCCCGGCCAGATGCCAGCCCAGCGGCGCGCGCCAGTAGTCGGCGCCTTCCACCGGCGGCTTGCCGTCCAGCGGCCGCGCCATCAGGAAGAGATTGAAGGGGACCGTGGACACGAGCACGCCAACCGCGAAGAGCACCGCGATGGCATACGGGCCCGAGCCGGTCGGCGTTGGCGTGCCCAGCGTGTGGGTGGTCAGCGGATACCAGCAGCCCATCAGCAGTCCGCCAACCAGCGCGAGGACGATGCCCCGGGTGGTGGTGGCGGGGGCGTCTGCCTCGCGGGCGCGGTAGGCGGCTGCGTCCAGCAGGATGGCGACGGTGACCAGAGCGATGCCGCCGAAGAGGTACCAGGGATTGCCGGCCGGGTGGAAGATGTAGTTCGAGACCGCGCCGACGACCAGCGCCAGGCCGATGCCGATGGGGAAGGCGACGGCCAGCCCGGCCACTTCAATGGCTGCGACGATCAGCAGGTTGGCCAGGTTGAAGACGACGCCGCCCAGGAGGGTGTAAAAGAGCGTCGCCCCGGAGATGTGGGTCATCTCCGTCAGGAAGGGCGGCGGCGTGGAGCCCAGGCTGCCGGCAGTGAGCCCGAAGACCACCGCCGCGGCGGTCAGGCCCAGAGCGTAGTCCCAGTAGAAGAGCTGGAAACGGAAGCGCGGACAGAGCTTCAGCGTGTTGGCCCACGATCCCCAGCAGAACATGGTGAGGATCATCAGCAGGAGAGCGGCAAGGTAGGTGGCGGGCAGGTACATAGTCGGCAGGCCTCGTGCGACAGAAAGGCAAGGCTAGCGCCCGAGAGGCATTGGATGCAAATGGGATCGGGGAGCGAGGCCGAAGGGGCCGGAGCGAGCGGGCCCCGGCCCGGTTTTCGCTATTGTCTCGCGGCCTTGACGGCCTCCGTCAGCGCGGGCAGCAATTCGAAGAGATCACCCACGATGCCGTAATCGGCGGCTTCGAAGATCGGTGCGTCCGGGTCCCTGTTGATGGCGACGATGCATTGGGAGCCCCGGATGCCGACCACGTGCTGGATGGCTCCGGAGATACCGACGGCGAAGTAGAGCTTGGGGGCGACTGTTTGTCCCGACGAACCGATCTGGCGCTCCATCTCGAGCCAGCCGTTGTCGCAGATGGGCCGCGAGGCGCCGATCTCCGCGCCGAGCGCGGCGGCCAGGTCCTGGACGAGGGAGAGGTTTTCGGCTTCCTTGATGCCGCGGCCGACGCCGACGATGGCCTGGGCGGAGCCGAGGTCGACGGTCTGCGCGGAGGCACGGAAGCGCTCGCCGGGCCGGGTGCGGATATGGTTGGCATCGATGGCCGGGGTGAAGACGGAGACCGGGGCCGATCCCGCGGGAACGGTCTCAGCGCGGAAGGCGCCGGCCTGGATGGAGACGAAGGCGGGACCGTCGCCCGTGGGCCGGTAAGCGCCGTTGAGGCGGCCCTGCATGAGCTGACGGGTAAAGACGGGGCCCTCGGAAATGGCCGTTACGTCGCCGATGAGGGACTGCCCAAAGCGGGCGGCGAGCGCCGGGGCGAAGTCGCGGACCTGGTAGGTGTGCGGCAGCACGACGGCCGAGGGGGCCTGCTGCTGGATCAGCTGCTGCAGTGCCAGCAGGTAGCCGTCGGCCGTGTAGGGGGCAAGCAGCGGGTGCTCGACGCGCAAGACCCCGGCCAGAGCTTTACCGGCGAGCTCGGCGGCCAGTGGTTCGGTTTGCGCGCCGAGGACGGCGGCCCTGACGGGCTGGCCGGTGAGGGAGCCGAGATTCAGGCCGGCGGCCAGGGCTTCCCAACTGGCGCGGGAGACCGCGCCCGCACGCTCTTCCACGATGACCAGAATGCCGCTCATAGGACCCTCGCTTCGAACTTCAGCTTCTCGACCAGCGCGGCAGCGGCCTCTTTGGGGCTGCCAGCCAGGATCTGGGTGGACTTCTGTTTCTGCGGCAGCGCGACGCCCTCGAGCACGACGGTCGGCGCGGCACCGCCGTCGAGCTCGGCGGCCTTCAGCACCCGGAGCTCCTTCGTCCTGGCGCGCTTGATCCCCATCAGCGTGGCGTACCGCAGCTTGTTCCCGCCGGACTGGATGGTCAGCACGGCAGGGAGCGGCAGGTCGATCTGCTGGAACCAGCCTTCTTCGAGTTCCCGCTTGGCCTGGATGCCGGAGCCGGTCATCTCGACGTGCAGGATCAGCGTGGCATGAGGTAGCCCCAGCAGCTCAGCCAGCAGCACGCCGGTCTGTCCCTGGCCCAGGTCGTCGGACTGGAGGCCGGTCAGCACCAGGTCGGGCGCCTCGGGGCGGATTGCAGCGGCCAGCAGGCGAGCAACGCCGAGGGCATCGCGCTCGCCGAGATCGTCGGCCTCGATGTGCAGCGCGCGGTCGGCGCCCTTGGCCAAGGCCTCGCGGATCGTCGGCCCCAGCCGCTCCGGCCCGGCCGATAGCACTACCACCTCGCCCGAGTGCTTCTCCTTGAGCTGGAGGGCCTCTTCGAGGGCGTAGGCGTCGGATTCGTTGAGAGCCCATTGCAGACCGGACTCTTCGATCCACTTGCCGGCCGCATCGACGCGGATTTGCGCGTCGCGGTCGGGGACCTGTTTGATACAGACGATGATCTTCATGGGAAAATTCTCCCGTCCATCTTAACCGACAGTGTCGGCCTGGGTGCAGGACGGCGGCGCCATTGTGCCCATCCTGGGAACATGATAGAGTCTCTTAGTGCGCATCATAGCCCGCAGTACGTTGACGCGGTTTCTTGAGCGATGGGAGGGCCACAGGGACCATCGTGCGGTAAAGTCCGCGATCGACTCCTGGTTCAAGGAGGCGCGGCAGGCGGTATGGAAGAACTCCTCGGACGTAAAAGCAAGCTATGCCCATGCCAGCATCGTCGGCGCCGACCGCGTGGTCTTCAATATCAAGGGAAATGCCTACCGTCTGGTGGTCGCCGTGGATTACCGGCGCGCGATTATCTTTATCAAATGGCTGGGCACGCACAAAGAATACGATGCAATCGATGCGAGGACGATTGAATATGGAACTCAAGCCCATCAAGACCGAAGCTGACTACGAAGCCGCTCTGCTGGCGATTGAGCGCTTGTGGGGCGCGGAAGAGGGATCGGCCGACGGGGACCGTTTGGAGATTCTCGCCACGCTGGTCGAGGCCTACGAAGAGGCTCACTTCCCCATGGATTTGCCCGACCCGATTGAAGCGATCAAGTTCCGCCTGGAGCAGCAGGGCGCGGACCGCTCGGCGCTGATCGGGATTCTTGGGAGCCGCTCCCGCGTTTACGAAGTGCTGCGCCGGGACCGCGCCCTGTCGCTGAACATGATCCGCCAACTCAATCAGCACCTCAAGATTCCCGCCGAGGTGCTGATCCAGCCGGTGCGCGCGCGCAAGAAGAGACAGGCGGCGTGAGGTGCGGCCCTGGGTGGCGGAGCCGCGGGCGGGCTCTGACGCCATGATTTCGCAGTCCTCGCACCGGAGGGCTGCGAAAACTCAGCCTGCTGCGGGCTCCTCTGCGCGCAGCGCTCTCGCGGCCAACTGCGCAATGTCCACAAGCTGCGGTGCCCCCTCGCCCTGCTCCGCCAGCGCGTCGCGGAACATCGAGTTGCAGAACGGGCAGGCGGCGGCGATGGTGGCAGCGCCGGTGGCAGTCAACTCGGCTGTGCGCACGCGGCTGACGCGCTCGCCGGTTTCTTCGCCGAGGAAGACGAGTCCGCCACCGGCGCCGCAACAGAAGCTGCGGTCTCCGTGGCGCGGGGCCTCGACGATTTGTCCAGCAGCGCGGACAACGGAGCGGGGTTCCGAGTAGATGTTCCGGTAGCGGCCAAGGTAACAGGGATCGTGAAAGACGATCTTCTCCTTGGCCTGGCTCGCGGGTAGCTGGTTCAAATGCCGGGCGAGAAACTCGCTGTGGTGCTCGACCTCCGGTGGCGTGCCGTACTCGCGCCAATCTTCCTGGATGGTGCGGACGCAGTGCGGACAGATGGAGAGAACCTTCTTCACCCCGGCCTGGGTCATTTGTTCGAGATTGAATTCGGCCAGTTGCTGGAAGACCAGGTCGTTGCCCAGTCGGCGGGCGGCGTCGCCGGAGCAGCGCTCCTTGCGCAGGACGCCGTAAGTCACGCCAAGGTGCGTCAGTACGCGTGCCAGCGCGGTGACCGTCTCGCGGCCCTGCGGATCGTAGGCCCCCATGCAGCCGAGCCAGAGACAGTACTCCTGCGTCCCGTCGTACCAGGGCAGGCCGGCCTTCTGGATGAACTTGTCGCGCTCGGCGGCGGGTGCGCCGAGTGGGTTGGCGCCGCGTTCGAGCGCCCGGAAGAGCTTGGAGCCGTATCCGTCTTCCCAGGCGCCGGTGTTGACAGCGCCGCGGCGCAGGCCGATGAGGATGGGCAGATGCTCGATGCCGACTGGGCACTGGAACTCGCAGGCGCCGCAGGTGGTGCACTGGAACGGCACCTCGGGAGAGGCGAGTTTGTCGATGAGCGGCGCTTCGGAAGTGGGCCCAATCTCGTTGAGGTAGGCGCGCATGCCGAGGATGACTTCCTTGGGGTTCAGCAGTTTGCCGGTCGCGGCGGCGGGGCAGTGCTCGGTGCAGCGGCCGCACTCCACGCAACTGTAGGCCTGCAGCGCGACCAGGCGGGTCAGGTCCTGGCCGGCAACCAGGCCGAAGTCCTCGTCGCCCGCCAGCGGCGGGATGGCCGAGAAGCTGCCGCGCGAGAGAAAGACGGTGGCCGGGCTGAGCACAAGATGGAGGTGCTTGGTGTGGGGAATGATGGGCAGAAAGACCAGCAGGGCCAGCGTGTGAACCCACCAGAGAATCTGGACGGCCGGGCCGGCGTCCGGTAGGAAAAAGTTGGCCAGATAGGTGACCATCAGGATGAAGATGAGGAAAGCAATGAAGCCTGACTGGTACGAGAGCTTGGCGCCGAGCCACTTGGGCCGCACGAGGAAGCGGCGGACGAAGAGACCGGCGATGCCCACCGCGCAGGCAATTGCGAAGACGGCGGCAAAGGCGAAGTAGAAGCGCCCGAAGACGCCGCCGGGCTCCAGGAATCCGAAGCCGAAGGCCGCGGCGAAATGGTTAAGCGTGACCAGGACGAAGGCGCAGAAGCCCCAGAAGACCAGGGCGTGAGCCAGGCCGGGCAGCGGGCGCTGGCGGATGACCTTGGCCTGGAGCGCGACCTCCCAGAAGAAGTCGAAGACGCGGCGGCCGATGGGCGCCAGACGGAAGCCGGGGTCCATTTTGGCGGCAAGAATGCGCCGGAGGACGACCGAGAAGCGATGCCAGAAGAGCCAGGCCGAGAGGGCGATGGCGGCGAGGAGAACAAGCTGTTCGAACAGAGAGAAAGGAGCGGGTTCAGCCAGAGTCAGGTTCATGGCGGGCAGTTGCGGCACAGGAAACAATACACGATGGGCGGGGGAGCTGTCGTGCGGGGCTCACAGGGGTCTTTAAGCGAATCCAGCGGCTGGCGCGGATAGTATCCTTAATCTGGACGCCCGGCGCCACAACGGGCCGGGCAGGCTTGTCTTCATTCATTTTCATAGAGGAGAACTTCAGTGCCGAAATATCTGGTGACGGGCGCTGCAGGATTCATCGGGCGGTCGATTGCCGCCGCACTACTGAAGCGCGGCGAGACGGTGCGCGGCGTGGACAGCTTCATCACCGGCAAGCGATCGAATCTTGTGGGGCTGGAGGCGATGGAGTTCGTCGAAGGCGACCTCTCCGATCCGGCTGTCTGCGAGCGGGTCTGCGCGGGCGTCGAGATCGTCTTCCACGAGGCAGCGCTGGCGAGCGTGCCGCGCTCGGTGGTCGACCCGGCTGCCACCAACCGGCACTGCGTGGACGCGACGCTGAACGTCCTGGTGGCGGCGCGGGCGGCCGGGGTCAGGCGGGTGGTCTATGCCGGCTCTTCGTCGGCCTACGGCGACACGCCGAAGCTGCCCAAAACAGAGGAGATGCTGCCCAATCCCATCTCGCCCTATGCGGTGGCCAAGCTGGCGGGCGAGCAGTATATGCGGGTCTTCACGCGAGTCTATGGGTTGGAGACGGTCGTGCTGCGCTACTTCAACGTCTTCGGACCGCATCAGGACCCGACCTCGCATTACTCGGGCGTGCTGGCAATTTTCTGCCGCAAGATGCTTGCCGGCGAGCAGCCGGCGATCTACGGCGACGGCGAGCAGAGCCGCGACTTTACGTTCATCGAGAATGTGGTGCAGGGCAACCTGCTTGCCGCCTCGGCGCCGGCCGAGCGCGTGGCGGGACGGATGATGAACCTGGCGACGGGTAGTCGCTTCACGCTGAACGCCACCTTTGCCTTGCTGAAGGAGTTGACCGGCTACGCAGGAGAGCCTGTCTACGACGAGCCGCGCGCGGGCGATATCCGCGACTCTCTGGCGGACATCTCGCTGGCCCGGGAGCTGATGGGCTACGAGCCGCTGGTGGACTTCCGCGAAGGGCTGCGGCGCACGGTGGAGTGGTACCGCGCGGGCGGGGGAGCGGAGTAGTCGAGAGTTTTGTACCTGGTTTTCCACAGAGACCTTTCGCAAACGGCAGAATCTATTGACGAATTGAGCTCAATCGAGGACACTGTCGGGGATTTCCCAGCTACGAGTTAACGGTTCCGAACGGGAGCCCGTGCGGGGAAAGAGCTCATCGAGTTGAGGACGGGCCCCCTTGCCGGAAGCCGATGCCGTTCACTCCGACGCCTCCGACGGCGCCGCGGCACAGAGTAGAGATGCCGTTCGGCAGGATGCATCTTCCACCCCACCGCAGGGCCTGTGGCGAGTGCTTGCGCGCAGGCGGCGGCTGGTAGCGATGGTGGTGGGCGGTTCGCTGGCGCTCTGCCTGCTCTACTGCCTGATCGCGCCCAATCAGTACGAGGCGAGCGCCAAGGTGGCGCTGCGGACCGCGCCTGCCTCGGCATTGAACGTTGGCGCGGCAGAGCCGGCGATCGCGGCCTCGATCCTCTCCGCGCCGGTCCAGCAGGAGACGCTGGCAAGCGTCTTGCGCAGCGATCAGCTTGCCTGGAAGGTCATCCTTGACCGGAGGCTCTATCAGGCGCCGGCGTTCATGGGCCGCTTTGCCGCACGCTTTCCCGGCTTCAGGCCGGATGCGAATTGGCCGGCGGCCCAGGGGTATCTGCTGGAACGGTTTGCCGACCGGCTTCACGTGCAGACGCTCCCGCGTTCGCTCGTCATCCGTATCCGCTTTCGCACGCGCGATGCCGCGCTCTCGGCCGATGTGGTCTCGGCGCTGATCCGCGCCTACCAGGCCGAAGAGGCGGAGGCGCGGCTGGACGCGACGCTGCACGCCTCGGAGTGGCTGGCCGGCCAGCTCAAGGAGCTGAAGAGCAAGGTGGACGCGAACGAACTGCGCCTTGCCGCCTACCAGCGCGAGCACGGGCTGCTGGCCACGCCGGAGACGCTCGCCAACGGGCAGGAGGGCGAAACCGAGCATACTTCGGCGCTGCTCGAGGTGGATGAGCTGGGGCGGCAACTGGTGGCCGCGACGACCGAGCGGATTCTGCGTGAAGCCGAGTACCATGCGGCAACGGCGGGCGATCCGGAGCTGGTCTTGGCCTCCGACAGCCACTTGCAGACCGAGACGGGGAACCTGGACGCGGCTCTGCTCGGGCAGATTCGCTCGCAGAAGAGCGTGCTCGAACAGGAGCAGGCGCAACTGAGCAGCGAACACGGGCCGAACTTTCCCCGCGTGGTGGAGATTCGCCAGCAGTTGAAGGACCTGGAGGCGCAGAAGCAGGCCGAGGACGCGAAGCTGGTGGACCGTTTCCGCGGGGCATGGCAGACGGCGGCCGACCGGGAGAAGATGGTGCGCCGGAGCCTGGAAGAGCAAACCGCCGAGGGGATGAAGGCAAACCAGGCGGCGGCCGAGTACGCGGCCATGCGCGAGGAGGCCAACGCCAGCCGGGCCGTCTACGTGCAGTTGCGGGCGAAGGCCGAAGAGGCGGGCCTGGCGGCCGGAGTGTACGGTTCCAGTATCGCGGTGGTCGATCCGGCGCGAGCGCCGGCAAAGCCGGTGGCGCCGGACCTGCCGCTGTACCTGGCTATCACGCTTTTCGTGAGCCTGTGGCTGGCCGTGGGAGGTGCGCTGTCGATGGAAACGCTGAGTCCGGCCAGTGCACGTGGCGCGGCTCTGTTACTGGTGGGGCTCGCCGTTACAGTTGGGGCAACAGCACAGCCGCCTACGCCGAATACCTCGGGGCTGCCGTCGGGTGTGGTCCGTTTGCCGGCGGCCAACGAGACCCGCCAGCTTCCGGACCCGCGGGAGGCTGCTTCCGGGTGGAATGGGGCAGGACAGGTGGGCGTGCCGGCGACGGCCGCGCAACTCGGCACGCCGATGCCAGCGCCGATCGGTCCGGGCGATTCCCTGGACGTGACGGAGTACCACACGCCGGAGTTCCACACGGCGGCCCGCGTCTCCGCTTCGGGCGAAATCGCGCTGCCGATGGTGGACGAGGTGAAGGTGGCCGGCATGGACGAACAGCAGGCGGCTCATGCCATCGAGGCCGCGCTTTCGGCCAAAGGGATGCTGTTGCATCCGCGGGTCTCGGTGCTGGTGACCTCGTATGCCGGGCAGGACGTGAGCGTGCTGGGCGAGGTTGCGCGGCCGGGCGTCTATCCGTTCACCATGCACCATCGGCTGCTGGACCTGATCTCGGCGGCCTCAGGGCTTTCGCCGACGGCCGGGCGGCTGGTGAATATCTTCCACCGCGAGGATCCAAAAACGCCGCACCCGGTGGTGCTGGACCCCGGAGGCACCGACAGCGAACAGGAACACAACCCGGAGCTGGCGCCGGGCGATACGGTGCAGGTGAGCCGCGCCGGCCTGGTCTACGTGATCGGCGACGTGGTGCGGCCGGGCGGCTTTGCCGTGGACCCGGCCCAGGGTCTGACCGTGGTACAGGCGCTTTCGCTGGCCTGGGGGCCGGCGCAGAACGCCAGTACCGGCAAAGCGCTGCTGATCCGCGAGCAAAAGGGCGGGCGCACGCTGACGCAACTGAACCTGAAGCGAATGTTGCACGGAGAGGAACCGGACCAGCCGGTGCACGACCGCGACATTCTCTTCGTTCCCGACTCGGCGGCCAGAAACCTGTGGAACCGCACGGCCGAGTCGATCATCCAGTCGGCGGTCGGCGTCACCATTTACTCCGCGCTGGTTTACTCGCAGAGGTATTAGCCGATGCGCCGGCTGACGCGGTTCCTGCTGCTGGTCTTCGCCTTCGCCATTCCCTGGGAGTACTCGCTGGACTGGGGCCCACCGGTGGGCAACATCGCCCGGATTGCCGGGCTGGCATTGCTGCTGGTCGCCATTCCTACCGTGCTGCACGCAGGCCGCACGCGCCCTCCGGGTGCGCTTCAGTGGCTGGCCCTGGCCCTCCTTCTCTGGGCGTGCTGCTCCTGCTTCTGGTCGGTCGATCCGGCCGAAACGACGACCCGGGTCCGGGGCTACGCGCAGGAGATGCTGCCGGTCTGGCTGGTGTGGGAGTTCGCCGAGAGCACCGAGGATCTTCGCTGGCTACTGCGGGCCGCGGTGACCGGTTCGTGGATGCTCGCGGTGCTGACGATCGTCGACATGGCCATGCTGGAATCTGCGGCCGACCAGATCCGCTTTTCCGCGACCGGACAGGATCCAAACGACGTGGCGCGGTTTCTCGACCTGGGCTTTCCTCTGGCGGCGCTGCTGATTGCAGCGGAGCGGCGTCGGACGTGGCGCGCGCTGGCCTGGGGGTACTTGCCGGTGGGGCTGGCGGGCGTCCTGCTGACC
>JBAVMZ010000404.1:0-20034 GCA_049690595.1 Occallatibacter sp.
CCTGCTCGTCAATCCCGACCTCAAGGTCTACAAGCCCTGGCTCGACTCCGCCTTCATCGACGAGCTCGGCGGCCGCGCCGAGATGTCCGCCTTCATGCAGCGCTCCGGCTTCGCCTACAAGATGTCCGCCGAGAAGGCCTACTCCACCGACTCCAACCTGCTCGGCGCAACCCACGAAGCCAAAGACCTGGAGCACCTTTCCACCTCCGTCAAGATCGTCGTCCCCATCATGGGCACGGCCTTCTGGCGCGACGATGTCGAGATCCAGCGCGAAGAGGTCGCCATCCGCTTCGAAGAGGGCTCGCCCGTAGCCCTCAACGGCCGCGAATTCTCGGACCCGGTCGAGCTTCTTCTCGAAGCCAACCGCATCGGCGGCCGTCACGGCCTGGGCATGTCCGACCAGATTGAGAACCGCATCATCGAGGCCAAGAGCCGCGGCATTTACGAAGCGCCGGGCCTCGCCCTGCTCTTCATCGCCTACGAGCGCCTCATCACCGGCATCCACAACGAAGACACCATCGAGCAGTACCGCGACAACGGACGCAAGCTCGGCCGACTGCTCTACCAGGGCCGCTGGTTCGACTCGCAGGCCATCATGCTCCGCGAGTCCGCCCAGCGCTGGGTCGCCAGACCCATTACTGGCGAGGTCACAGTCGAACTGCGCCGCGGCAACGATTACTCGATCCTCAACACCGAGTCGCCCAACCTCACCTTTCATCCCGAGCGCCTCAGCATGGAGAAGACCGAATCCACCTTCTCCCCGCGCGACCGCATCGGCCAGCTCACCATGCGCAACCTCGACATTACCGACACCCGCGAGAAGCTTCTCACTTACGCCGCGGCCGGCCTGCTCACGCTCAGCCAAAACAGCGAAATGCCCCAGCTCTTGAGCGGCAAGGGGAAGGACTAGCATCTAAATCAATGTCCAACGAACAACAATCCGGGAAGATGTGGTCCGGCCGCTTCCGCGAGCCGCTGGATGCCGAGTTCGAGCGCTGGCAGCGCTCCATCGTCTTCGATTGGCGGCTCCTCGCCGAGGAAGCAGCCGCCAGCAAGGCGCACGCCACTGCGCTTACCGCCGCCGGCGTTCTGACGCAGGACGAGTGTGCCACGCTCAGCAGCGCGCTCGACTCGATCGTCGCCGACCACGCTTCGGAGCCCGGCCAGGCCGCCGTGCGCGAGCACGCAACCGCCGAAGACATTCATCACTTCGTCGAGATGAAGCTAGCCGAGCGCATCGGCTCGCTCGGCCTCAAGCTCCACACAGGCCGCAGCCGCAACGAACAGATCGCCACCGACCTGCGGCTCTACATCCGCGCGCAGATCGACGAGACTCTTGCATCGCTTGCCGCATGGGCCGATGCGCTCGCGGCGCAGGCCGAGGCCGCGGGCGATGCCCCGATGCCCAGCTACACGCATATGCAGCGTGCCGAGCCCGTGCTCGTTGCGCACTGGCTGCTGGCTTACGTCGAGATGATCCTGCGCGACAGCTCGCGGTTGAAGGACTGCGCCGCGCGTCTGAATCTCTGCCCTCTGGGCTCGGGCGCAGTAGCTGGCGCAACGCTCGCTCTCGACCGCACCATTGCCGCGCGCGAGCTCGCATTCGACGGCCCCACGCTGAACTCGATGGACGCGACCAGCGACCGCGACTTCGTGCTCGAGTATCTGCACGCGCTCACCTTCGTCGGCCTGCACCTGAGCCGCTTCGCCGAAGAGATTACGCTCTTTGCTACCGCGGAGTTCGGCTTCGTGCAACTGCCCGAAGCCTTCTCGACCGGCTCCAGCGCCATGCCGCAGAAGAAGAATCCCGACCTCACCGAGCTCGTCCGCGCCAAAATCGGCCGCATTCACGCCGCCGCAGCAGCGGTTACGCTGCAACTGAAGGGTCTGCCGCTGTCCTACAATAAGGACATGCAGGAGACGCAGGAGCCGGCCTTTGCCGTGGAATTCGTTCCGCGGATGATTCGTCTCGTGGCGCGATTCACGGCGGCGCTGAGCTTTGACACCGCGCGCATGAAGGCTGCGGCCGTCTCGGGCTATCTGAATGCGATGGCCGCGGCCACCTACCTGGTGCACAAGGGAGTTCCCTTCCGCACTGCGCACGAGAAGATCGGCAACGCGGTGCGCTTTGCCCTGGCCAAAGGCGTGGAACTCGACGCCCTGAGCCTCGAAGAGCTGCGCCAGTTCGGCGAGGAGTTCGGCGAGGACTTCTACGCCGCAATCTCTCTGGAGGCGACGCTCGATTGCCACGACGTGATTGGCGGAACGGCCCGTGGCCGCGTGCGCGAGGCGCTTGCATCGGCCAAGGCACGGATTGCGGCGCTCGCGGGCGAGGCGCGGACGGAGGTGCTCCATGCTGGTGCGTAAGGCACGGTTGCAGGATGCCTCCGGCGTCTACGACCTGGTCAACTCGCTCTCCGGCGACGGCACGCTGCTCAAGCGCCAGTTCGCCGAAATCTGCGAGAATATCCGCGACTTCACCGTGGCCGTATCCGACGGCGGCATCTTCCTGGGCTGCGGCGCGCTGCACTTCTACGGGCCGCACCTCTGCGAGGTTCGCTCGATCGTGGTCAAGCCCGAGGCCAAAGGCCAGGGCGCGGGCGGCCGCATTCTGGGCGCGCTGATTGAGGAGGCAGAAGAACACGGCATTCAGTCCGTGTGCCTGTTCACGCGCATTCCCGACTTCTTCTTCAAGTACGGCTTCCGCACCGTCGAGGACAAGGCCGAGCTGCCGGACAAGATCTTCAAGGACTGCCAGAGTTGCCCGCGTCTGCATCGCTGCGACGAAGTGGCAATGGTCCGCGGCCGGATTCCGCGCATCTCCATCCTCGGCCCGCGTCTCGAAGCGCAGCAGCTTGTCCGCTTGGCCGGCTAATCAGCGCCTGCTCAGCATCCGCGCGGCAACAGCGGCCTGCCCGTAACTTAGGCCGCCATCGCCCGGACTCACGCGGCTGTGCTGATAGACCGCGAAACCCTCCGCTTCAAGCCCCGCGCGCAACTGTCGCGCCAGGCGCCGATTGTGCAGGCAGCCGCCGCTCAGCGCCACCTGTGCGATCCCCGTGCTCTCGCGTGCAACCACCGCGGCACGAACAAATGCCTGCGCAACCGCCGCATGGAAGCGTGCGGCGAGCCGTTGCGTGGGCGCGCCGCGCCGCATCTCGTCAAGCAACGCACGCCACATCGCTTTCATTCCAATCTCAAGCAACCCGTCTTCCGAGCTGGCGAGTTCAGCCGCCCACTCAACCGGCGCACAGCAATCCTCCTCGTCGACGGCCGCGCCTTCGAGTTCAATCGCCGCCTGCGCTTCGTAATCGACTGTGCGCCGCCCCAGGACAACGGCGGCAACCGCATCGAAGAGCCGGCCCAGGCTCGAGGTCATCGGCGCATTGAGTCCGCGCTCGATCATGCGCTCCACAATGCGCGCCTCCTGCGCTGACGCACCGCTGAGCGCCGCGCTGCTCTCGTGATCGAGGCCGGCGGATCGGAGCGCGGAGAAGGCCACGCGCCACGGTTCGCGCACCGCCGCGTCCCCGCCCGGAAGCGGGATCGGCGTGAGCCGCGCGAACCTCGTCATCCCCTCCGGCCCGCAGACGAGCACTTCCCCGCCCCAGATGGTGCCGTCGGTTCCGTAGCCGGTGCCATCGAGCGCCAGCCCGATTGCCAGTCCCTCGATGCCGTGCTCGGCCATGCAGCCGGCGATGTGCGCATGATGATGCTGCACCCCAATCGACTCCAAGCCGCGCTCGGCGGCCCACTCGCGCGCCCATTGCGTGGAGAGATACCCAGGATGCAGATCGTGCGCCACCGCCTTCGGCTCGATCTCGAAGGTGCGCATCAGATGGTCGAGCGATTCCTTGAAGAACTCGAGGCCGGTCAGGTTCTCGAGATCGCCCAGGTGCTGGCTCTGGTAAACATGCCGTCCGCGCGCCAGTGCAAAGACGTTTTTCAGATGGCCGCCCACAGCCAGCAACGGCGGAGCATCCATCGGCAACTCCACCCCCAGCGGCACAAATCCTCGAGCCCGCCTGACCAGTTGCGGCGCGCCATCGACCACAGACGCCACCGAATCGTCGCACCGTTGCAGGATCTCGCGATCATGCATCAGGAAGGCATCGGCGATCTCGCACAGCCGTGCGCGCGCCTCGTCGTTGTCGATCGCGATCGGCTCCTCGCTCAGATTGGCCGAGGTCATCACCAGCGCCTCGATGCGCGGGTCGGCAAAGAGAAGGTGCTGCAACGGCGCATAAGGAAGGTAGACGCCGAGCCAGGGAATTCCGGGAGCTACCGAAGCCGCCACCGCGCAGCCCTCGCGCCGCCGCGCCAGAACGATGGGCCGCGCCGGCGTCATCAGCAGCTCTTCCTCCGCAGCGGTGAGCAGGCAAAGCCGCCGCGCTGCCTCCAGATCGCGCACCATCACCGCCAGCGGCTTGCCGTAGCGGCGCTTGCGTTGGCGCAGCCGCTCCACTGCGCCAGCGCTGGTCGCGTCCACGCTCAGATGGAATCCGCCGATTCCCTTGATGGCCAGCACCTGGCCGGCCAGCAGGCCCTCGATCGTCGCCCGCACCGCCGCATCCGCTTGCACGCCCTCGACGCCGTCTGCGCCGCAGAGCCAGACCCTCGGGCCGCATTGCCAGCAGGCGTTGGGTTGCGCGTGAAAGCGGCGATTGAGCGGGTCATCGTACTCGCGCTGGCACGCCGGGCACATGGGGAACTTCCCCAT
Source organism: Occallatibacter sp. (assembly GCA_049690595.1). Classification (GTDB taxonomy): domain Bacteria; phylum Acidobacteriota; class Terriglobia; order Terriglobales; family Acidobacteriaceae; genus Telmatobacter. The sequence continues at coordinate 4,721 of JBAVMZ010000404.1, forward strand.
CGAGGTCTGCGGGCGGTCGTAAGGAATGCGGCGCGTGATGGTAAAGCGCGGGCCGCAATTGGTGCAGTTGAGAAAGGGATAGCGGTAGCGGCGGTCCGCCGGGTCGAGCAGCTCGCGCAGGCAGTCGGCGCAGGTGGCGGCGTCGGCCGGTATCCCGGTAGCCACGCGCCCCAGCACTTCGCTGGCAACGATGCGAAAGCCCGGCTCGCCCAGCGCCGCGATCTCGCTGACCGCGACCGCATCGATGCGCGCCAGCGGCGGCAGCTCAACTCGCAGCTTGCGCAGGAACTCCGCCGTGCCGGTCTCGGTGCCCTCGATCTCGATGGTCACGCCGTCCGTGTCGTTGCCGATGAACCCGGCGAGCCGCTCCTCTTGAGCCAGCCGGTAAATGAACGGGCGGAAGCCGACCCCCTGCACTACGCCGCGAACCAGAACCCGGCAGCGCCGCACCGCCTCGCCCGATGGTCTCGTTGCTGCCAGGTCCCCGTCCTTCAATTCCACCTCGCGCACCGCAGTCAGCATAGCGCATGGAGCGCAGGCCCCTCATCCGCAACCCTGCGCCGGCTCAGACGTCCACAAGTGCATTCCGCCACGCAATTGGTCGTTGATTCGCTTGGAAGGGGCACGGCTTCTAGCCTGCCCCGAGCGCAGTCGAAGAGTGCTGTAAGAAGCTTGAATTGAGCTGGGTTTTGGCCCTTGAGGGTTGGTTCCATGAGAGATGACCCTCATTCAAGTGTGTCAAAGAGGACGGCATTTCTGGTGAACACCACTAGAATGGTATTGGACGAATACTATGCGCCAGTGGTCCCCAAGCCGATCAAGTCGAGGCGTCCGCCTCGCCGCCGTGCTTTCGCTCGCTGTCCTGGCTGGGCCGCGGAACGCATCCTGCCAGGAGCCCGACCAGGCCGCCCTCATCCAGCGCATCGACGCCAGCGTCCAGGCGCGCATTGAGCGCATCGCCGGCTACATTGTCATCGAAGACTACGCGGTCTTCCGGGACGCCGACCAGACGCACCCGGCGGCCATGATGACGGTTCGCACCACATACCGCAAGGAAACCGGCAAGAGCTACGAGATCCTGTCGGAGTCGGGTTCGGGACTCATCCTCCGCTTTGGGCTGCATTCGCTGCTCGACAACGAGAAGAGCATCAACCTGCCGGGCAACCGCGAACGCTCCTGGATCACCTCGGCCAATTACGCAATGACGCTCGAGCCCGGCCTCCAGACCATTGACGGCCGAGCCTGTCAGTCGCTCCGGATCTCGCCCCGGCGAAAGGCGCCCAACATGATCGACGGCCGCATCTGGGTGGATGCCGCGGACGCCTCCATCGTGCGCCTCGAAGGCAGCGCCTCGAAGAGTCCCTCCATCTGGACGGGACCCACCCACATGATGCGCCAGTACGCCAGCCAGTCGGGCTTTGCCATGGCCACACACGCGCACGCCGAGTCCGACAGCACGCTCTTGGGCCGTTCCGTGGTCACCATCGACTACCACGACTACCAGATTCAGCTCGCCGCCGGCCGCTGACCGCGCCAAACCAGGCCCTGCTGCTCCATACCGAGCTTCGCGTTCCTCTTCCCAATGGGCTGGAAACTCGATGCCTCGCTCGGTCCTGCCTGCGTCTGGGCTGCGCCATGGCTCCGATCCATGGCTCCGATCAGGACCGTCTGGCGCCCAGGAACTCCCGTCTCGCATACTGGCCCGATTTTCTGCCCGGACATCTGCCAATCGGATTTTGGAGATGGGTGCAGATGCCAAGATGTGATTTCGATCACGTTTTGCCCATCGCCCCGCAGGCCGATTCACAAGCCAAACAGAATCAATACGCTACAGCGATTCTTTTTCAGATTCGCGTGCCACCATATGGGATATGTCGACGCGGGTGACCGGGGTCACCGCCCGCAGCACCGCCCCACGATAAAAAGGCTGCTAGACATGGAATGGCGCGTGGCGCCGAATCGCTTTGCGCTCGTTCCGTCACGGGAGGAATTGTGCCTGCATTCACGCCCCCACCCCTGCCCAGCGACGACAAACGTTGGAAGATCGTCAACGGCACCATGCGCAAGAACGGTTTTGCCCGCCATGCGCTGATTGAGACGCTTCACACCGTGCAGTCGTCCTTCGGATACCTCGACGACGACGCCATCCGCTTTGTCGCCCGTTCCCTGCGCGTTCCCCTCAGTCAGGCCTATGGCGTGGTGACCTTCTACCACTACTTCAGCCTCAAGCCGCCGGGCAAGCACACCGTGACCGTTTGCGCCGGAACCGCCTGCTACATCAAGGGCGCCGATAATCTTATCGCCACCGCCGAAGAGAAGCTGGGCGTTGCCCAGGGCCAGACCACCCCCGACGGCCAGGTGAGCCTGATGACCGCCCGCTGCGTGGGCGCCTGCAGCCGTGCGCCCGTGGTGCTGTGTGACGGCGCCGTGGTGGGCGAAATGACAGGCGAGCTGATGATCGAGCAACTGGAAAGGTGGGCGGTGGAATGACACTTGAAGAACTGGAACAAATAGCCAAAAGCGTTCACCAGGAAAACGAGAAGTACGACTACGAGGTGAACGTGTGCATGGACCTGGCCTGCGCCAGCCAGGGAGCCGAGCAGTTGCGCGAGGCGCTGGTGAAGGCCGCCGAGGCCTCCGGCAAGAAGGTCCTCGTCCGCCGCACCGGCTGCATGGGCCCCTGCTCTTCCGGCCCGCTGGTCCGCGTCGATCCCGAAGAGACCCTCTACCACCACGTGAAAGACGCCAACGCCGAAGCCATCGTGGCCAGCCTTGGTGAGAATCCCGTTGGCGACTTGCAGTGCGACCTGAGCGATCACTTCGAGAAACAGGTCCGCGTGGTGCTGGAAAATGCCGGCCACATCGACCCCGAGAAGATCGACGACTACATCGCGCACGACGGCTACAAGGCGCTGCTGACGGCGCTGCTGGAGATGACCCCCTACGGCGTGATCCACCGCATCACCGAGAGCGGTCTGCGCGGGCGCGGCGGCGGCGGTTACCCCACCGGCCTGAAGTGGAGCACCGTCTCCAAGGCCAGCGGCGACATGAAGTACGTGGTCTGCAACGGCGACGAGGGCGACCCCGGCGCGTTCATGGACCGCAGCGTCATGGAAGGCGACCCGCACCGCGTCATCGAAGGCATGGCCATTGCCGCCTATGCCGTCGGCGCCAGCAAGGGATTCATCTATGTGCGCGCCGAGTACCCGGTCGCGGTCGCGCGCCTGACCACCGCGCTGCGCGAAGCGCGCCGCCGCGGACTGCTGGGCAACAGCATCGGCGGTACCACCTTCAACTTCGACATCGAGATCCGCCTCGGCGCCGGCGCCTTTGTCTGCGGCGAGGAGACGGCTCTGCTGGCCTCCATCGAAGGCCGGCGCGGCACCCCGCGTCCGCGGCCTCCCTATCCGGCCGTCAGCGGCCTCTACGGCAAGCCCACGCTGATCAACAACGTCGAGACCTACGCCAACATCGCGCCCATCGTGCGCAATGGCGGCAAGTGGTTCTTCAACATGGGTTCGGAGCGCTCCAAGGGCACCAAGGTCTTCGCCCTCACCGGACGCATCACCCACACCGGCCTCATCGAGGTGCCCCTGGGCATCAAGCTCTGGGAGATCATCGACGTAATCGGCGGAGGCGTTCCCGGCGGCCACAAGCTGAAGGCCATCCAGACCGGCGGTCCTTCCGGCGGCTGTATCCCGGCCGACATGCTGCCCATCGGCGTCAGCTACGACGCGCTGCAGGCGGCCGGCTCCATCATGGGCTCCGGCGGCATGATCGTCATGGACGACACCTCCTGCATGGTCAACGTGGCCCGCTTCTTCGTCGAGTTCTGCATGACCGAGTCCTGCGGCAAGTGCATTCCCTGCCGCGCGGGCACGGCGCAGATGCACACCCTGCTCACCCGCATCTGCGATGGCCGGGCCACGATGGAGGACCTCGAGCTGCTCGAGGATCTGTGCGGAACGGTGAAGAGCGCCAGCCTCTGCGGCCTCGGCCAGACCGCTCCCAACCCGGTGCTGAGCACGCTCAAGTACTTCCGCAACGAGTACATCGAGCACATCGTCCATAAGCGCTGCCCCGCCGGCGTGTGCAGCCTGAAGGCAGTTGAGGAGGTGGTGGCATGAGCGACACCGTCGAAGTCAAAACACTTATCATCGACGACCAGGAGGTCAGCGCCCGCCGTGGACAGACCATCCTGGAGGTGGCCCGGGAGAACGGCATCGAGATTCCCACGCTCTGCCAGTTGGAAGGGCTCTCCAACGTGGGCGCCTGCCGCCTCTGCATGGTCGAGATCAAGGGCTCGAACAAGCTGCTGCCTGCCTGCGTCGCCCAGGTTTACGAGGGTATGGAGGTGGTCACCAACTCCGAGCGCCTGCAGAAGCAGCGCCTCCACATCCTGGAGCTGCTCTTCGCCGAGCGCAACCACATCTGCTCGGTCTGCGTGGCCAACGGACACTGCGAGCTGCAGGCCCTGGCCCAGCAGCAGGGGCTGACGCACGTGCGTCTTCCCTATCGCAACCCGGCCCTGACCGTCGACGCCTCGAACGAACGCTTCACCGTCGACCACAATCGCTGCATTCTCTGCACGCGCTGCGTGCGCGTCTGCGCCGAGGTCGAAGGCGCTCACGTCTGGGATGTTTCGGGTCGCGGCATCAACTCGATTATCATCTCCGACCTGCATGAGAAGTGGGGAGATTCCTCCTGCACGCGCTGCGGCAAGTGCGTCCAGGTCTGCCCCACCGGAGCCCTTTACGACAAAAGCAAGGTCGGCTCCGAGCACCCCAAGTACCCCGATTTCCTGCCTTACCTGAACCTGATGAGGGAAGCGCAATGAGCAAACTGAAGCTGGCAACAGTGTGGCTCGACGGGTGTTCCGGGTGCCACATGTCCTTTCTCGACATGGATGAGCGGCTGCTCGAACTGGCCGCCCTTGTCGATGTGGTCTACAGCCCGATCGTCGACGCCAAGGAATTTCCCGACGAGGTCGACATCACCCTGGTTGAGGGTGCGGTCGCCTCGGTCGACGACGAGAAAAAGATCAAGAAGATCCGCGCGCACAGCAAGATGCTGATCGCCATGGGCGACTGCGCCGTGGCCGGCAACGTGCCCTCCATGCGCAACCCCATCGGCCCGGAAGCCATCCTCGACCGGGCCTACATCGAGAACGCCACCATTCAGCCGCAGATTCCCTGCGTCGTGGTGCCCAAACTGCTGCGCGTCGTCCGCCCGGTGCACGAGTTCGTGAAGGTCGATGTCTTCCTGCCCGGCTGCCCGCCCTCGGCCGATACCTTCCACACGGCGCTGACCGCGCTGCTCACCGGCGAGCCGCTGGATATTCCCGCGCTCACCCGCTTTGGAGCTTGAGTCATGACCCAGACCATCACGATCGATCCCGTCACGCGCCTGGAAGGCCACGGCAAGATCACCATCCAGCTCAACGGCCAGGGCGAGGTCGAAGACGCGCACTTTCACGTAACCCAGGTGCGCGGCTTCGAGAGGTTCGCCGAGGGCCGTCCCTTCTACGAGATGCCCAGCCTCATGGCCCGCATCTGCGGCATCTGCCCGGTCTCCCACCTGGTGGCCTCGGCCAAAGCCTGCGAAGCCATCATGTCGGTCAGGATCCCCCACACCGGCGCCCAACTGCGCCGCATCTTGAACCTGGCCCAGATGGTGCAGTCGCACGCCCTGAGCTTCTTCCATCTCTCCTCGCCCGACCTGTTGCTGGGCTTGGAGTCGGACCCGGCCAAGCGCCACATCCTCGGCGTCGCGGCCGCATATCCTGAGCTGGGCAAGGCCGGCATCGGCCTGCGCCGCTTCGGCCAGCACATCATCGAACTGCTCGGCTCCAAGCGCATCCACACCGGATGGGTCGTCCCCGGCGGCGTCACCGAGCCTCTCTCGGCTGCCAAGCGCGACGAGATGCTCGCGATGCTTCCCGAGGCCTACGCCAACCTCAAGCTCGGCATCGCCGCCTACAAGAAGATCGCCTCCAGCTTCAAGGCGGAGATTGCGGTCTTCGGCAACTTCCCGACCAACTACCTCGGCCTGATCAACGAGGACGAGTCGATCGAGTTCACCGACGGCACGCTGCGGCTGATCGACCCCGCCGGCGCCATCATCGAGGACGGCATCACCGCCGCGCACTTCCCCGATGTCGTCGGCGAGGCCGTCGAGCCCTACTCCTACACCAAGTTCGTCTACTACAAGCCGCTCGGCTACCCCCAAGGCAGCTATCGCGTAGGCCCGCTGGCGCGGCTGAACATCGTCAAGAGCATGGGCACGCCGCAGGCCGACGAGGAACTGGCCGAGTTCAAGCAGATGGCCGCCGGGCCCATCGAGAGCTCCTTCCACTATCACCACGCCCGCCTGGTCGAGATGATGTACGGCATCGAGAAGATCGAGCGGATCCTCGCCGATCCGCAGATCCTCGACAAGCACGTGCGCGCCACCGCGGGCGTCAACCGCCTCGACGGGGCCGGCCAGATCGAAGCCCCCCGCGGCGTTCTCCACCATCGCTACAAGGTGGACGAGGACGGTAAGATCGTCTGGGCAAACCTCGTCGTCGCTACCGGCCATAACAACAGCGCCATGAACAAGGGCGTGCTGCAGGCCGCCAGGGCCTACGTCAAGGACGGCAAGTTCACCGGCGGCGCGCTTAACCGCGTCGAAGCCGTGATCCGCACCTTCGACCCGTGCCTGAGCTGCTCCACCCACGCCTTCGGGCAGATGCCCCTGGTCATGACCCTGCTCAACGCCGACGGTGAGCAGGTGGACCAGATCGTCCGTTAACCCGATGGACCAGACCACGGCCCGATGCCTCATCCTCGCCTGCGGCAACACGCTGCGCGGCGACGACGGCATCGGGCCTTCTCTTGCCGACTGGGCCGAAAATCGCTTCGCCGGCGATCCGCGAGTCTGCGTCATCAGCCGCCAACAGTGGACGCCGGAGCTGGCCAAGGACCTGGCCGCGGCGCACTCGGTCGTCTTCGTCGACTGCTCTTCCGACTCGGCGCCCGGGCAGGTGCTGCTCTTCCCTGTCGCCGCCGATCCCGAGCTCCCCTCCCTTTCGACTCACCACCTCGGCGCGCCGGAGCTGCTCGCCCTGGCCCGCGACCTCTACGGAGCGCATCCCGCGCAGGCGCAGATCCTCACCATAGGCGCCGCCTCCCTCGCACTGTCCGAGGAACTGAGCCCTGCCCTCAGCGCCGCTCTGCCCGAGGCCTGCCGCCTCCTTGAGGAATCCGTCCTGAGCTCCCTCACGGACCCGGAACTTCCAAAAGAATTTTGAGGTCCCTCACCGCATATACCGGTGTATCTCCAGCACATAGGCATATTTCCCCGGCAGTTGCTCCGGCAACTTGACCTGCAACTTCTCGCCCGCCGCCGTTGTTTTTAGCTGTTTCAGCCGTCCTCCCGTGCCAACCAGATAGACCTTGATGTTAGGCGTCCATTTGAAGTCTTCGAAGGTCACAGTTCCAGCCTTGGGAGTTCCCAGCAAAATCGCGTTGATGTGGCCCTGATAGGTGTAGCGCAGATCGTCTCCCTCGACGGTCTTTCCTTCCGCATGTCCCCATGGCTCGGTATCGTAAATCGCCGCGCCGTTCTGCTTGAGCCATGCGCCCAGCTCTTTGAGCCGCTCCATCTGCACCGGCGGAATCGTTCCATCGGCCTCCGGCCCCACATCCAACAGCAGGTTTCCGTTCTTGCTCACAATGTCGACCAGCAGCGCAATCAAATCGCCCGGAGCGATGGTCTCCGCCTCGCCCTCGGCGCGGTTGTAACCAAACGACCGGCCCAGACCGCGGCACTCCTCCCATTTCTTCTTGCTGATCTGGTCCAGCTTCTGGTACTCGGGCGAGGTGAAATCCGAATGTGCGATTCCGAAGCGATCGTCGATGGCGCCGTCCGGAACCGCGTTGTAGTAGTCGGCCTCCACTTCGAGCGCCTTCCCCGTCTTCGGCCAGTCAATGTCGTTCCACAGAACCGATGGGTGGTAGCGCTCGATCAGCTCGTGAATCTGCGCGTTGGCGTACTTGCCATACTCCTCGCTCTCGGGCTTGACCTTCTCGTAATCCGCGGCTGTCCGGATGGGGCCGGGAACGAAGGTCCAATCGTATCCGCCCGAGTAGTAAAGCCCCATGCGCAGTCCCTGTTCCCGCACCGCGGCCGTCAACTCGCCCACAATATCGCGGCTGGCGTGCTGGCGATCGCCGGGGAGCGTGGGATTGGGAATCGTACTGGGCCACAGCGTGAACCCTTCGTGGTGCTTGCTGGTCAGCACCACGTAGCGGGCGCCCGCGTCACGAAAGATTCTCGCCATCTTCTCCGCATTCCACTTCTGGATCTCGCGGTCGAAGATCGGCGCAAAGTCGTAGTAGTCGAAGTTCCCCCCGTAGTGCTCGCGATGGTAGGCCTGGGTCGGCGAGCCGTCGATGCGCAGCACGTTCAGGTACCACTCGGCGTAGGGGTTGTACTTGATGTAATCGGCCGACGCGAAGTCGTGGTCGGGGTGGTTCAGCGGCGCCCATCCGGGAACCGAGTAGAGCCCCCAGTGGATGAAGATGCCCAGCTTGGCGTGGGTGTACCAGAAGGGGACCTCGTGGCGGTCGAGCGACTCCAGGGTCGGCTCATAGCGCATCTGCGCCGGGCACGGCGAAGCAACGGCGGTCAAGGCAACCAGCAGCGTGGACACCAGGCTCTTGCGCATGGAGACTCCTCCCTCGCTCCGCTTCCAACGGGCGGAAAACAACCATGCAGGATGATACGCGGCGATAAGGCCTATGACAACCGGGTTACCAATGCTCCGCACCGCTTAACGGCTGTCAAAAAAGAACACGGCGGCCGCATTGGAACTGCGGCCGCCGGTTGGGGCTTCCAGAAACGAGTTTTCCGACCTAGAACGCAGCCACCGTCTGACGCAGGCTGTACGAGCTCAGCGTCTTGATGTAGTTGCCGCGGTCGAAGGGCGAGGTGTCGGGAACCGAGCGGCGGCTCAGGCAGCCGCGCGTCTCCCACAGGGATGCATACTCGCGCTTCTCCAGCCAGTAGTTCAGGTCGGCCAAAACGCGTCCGATGTGCTCGATGCCGTGGATGTGCAGCGCCGAGCACATCATGGTGACGCCCGCGCCGGCCATGATGCCCTTCAGCACATCCTCGGCCGAGTGAACGCCGCCAGAGATCGCGATGTCGAGGTTGACGTGGCCGTAGAGGATGGCCGACCAGTGCAGCCGCGGCAACAGCTCCGAGGGCGTGGAGAAGTGCAGCGTGGGCCGCACCTCCAGCGTTTCGATGTCGAAGTCCGGCTGATAGAAGCGGTTGAACAGGACCACGCCGCGCGCACCTGCCTCTTCCAGCCGCGAAACCAGGTGCGGAAGGCTGGTGAACGACGGCGAGAGCTTCACCGAGACCGGAACCTTGACCGCGCGGCAGACATTGTCCACCAGCTCGAGCAGTTGCACTTCGAGGTCGGCCGAGGTCTGGCTGGCGTCGGTGGCCAGCGCGTAGGTGTTCAGTTCGATGGCATCCGCGCCCGCCTGCTCCATCTCCCGCGCAAACCGCACCCAGCCGCCGGTGGTGGCGCCGTTCAGGCTGGCCAGAATCGGCAGTTTCACCGCTTCCTTGGCCTTGCGCAGGTATTCGAGGTAGACCTCCTGCGTCATGCGGTAGTCGTTCAGATCGGGCAGGTAGTGGAGGCTCTCGGCGAAAGAGTCCGTGCCCCGCGAGAGGTCCTCGTCAAGCGCGCGCGACTCCAGTTCGAGCTGCTCCTCAAAGAGCGACGTCAGCACCACCGCCGATGCGCCGGCATCTTCCATCCGGCGCAGGTTGTCGAGCGACTCGGACAGCGGCGTGGACGAGACCACAATCGGTCCGCTCAGCTTCATGCCGAGATACTGCGTGGAAAGGTCGATCATTCCTCACCTCCGGCGGCCACTCCCGCCAGCTTCTTCTCCTCCGGCTTCTCCTCGGGAGCGATGTGCGGCGTTTCCCCGCGGCCCGGCATTGCCGCCCGGGCCGAGTAGACACGCCACTGGCGCTCCACATCGTCCTGCGCTTCCTTCAGCAGCTCCGCCGCCAGATCCGGATTCCCGCGGGCCAGCATGGTGTAGCGGGCTTCGCGATAAGCATAGTCCTTCAGCCGGATCGACGGCGCCTTCGAGTCGAGCTGGAACGGGTTCTTGCCGGTCTCGCGCAGCGAGGGGTTGTAGCGCATCAGCGGCCAGTAACCCGACTGCACGGCCAGCTTCTGCTGTTCGAGTCCATGCACCAGGTCGTAACCGTGCGCAATGCAGCTCGAGTACGCGAGGATGATCGACGGGCCGTTGTGCGCCTCGGCTTCCTGGAAGGCCTTCACCACGTGCGTGTCGTTGGCGCCGAGAGCCACCTGCGCCACGTAGACGTAGCCATAGCTGACCGCTTCCATGGCCAGGTCCTTGCGGCTGTTCGGCTTGCCCGCTGCGGCAAACTTCGCCACCGCTCCGCGCGGCGTTGCCTTGGACATCTGGCCGCCGGTGTTCGAGTAGACCTCGGTGTCGAGCACCAGCACGTTCACGTTCTTGCCCGAACCGAGCACGTGATCCAGGCCGCCGAAGCCGATGTCGAAGGCCCAGCCGTCGCCGCCCAGAATCCACACGCTCTTGCGCACCAGCGCGTCGGCGATGGCGGTCAGGTTGTGCGCATCCGAAGTGTCGATGCCGGCCAGCTTCTGCCGCAGTGCCACAACACGTTCGCGCTGCTGGTTGATCTCGGTCTCGGTGTTCTGCACCGCGCCCAGCAGGGCATTTGCCAGCTCTTCGCCAACTTGCGAAGCCATCCGCTTCACCAGCAGTTCGGCAAATTCCTTCTGCTGGTCGAGCGCGATCCTCATGCCGAAGCCGAACTCCGCGTTGTCCTCGAAGAGCGAGTTCGACCACGTCGGTCCGCGTCCCTGTGCGTTCTGCGCGTAAGGCGTCGTCGGCAGGTTGCCGCCGTAAATCGACGAGCAGCCCGTGGCGTTGGCGATGTAAAGCCGGTCGCCGAAGAGCTGCGTGAGCAGCTTCACGTACGGCGTCTCACCGCAGCCCGCGCAGGCGCCCGAGAACTCAAAGAGCGGCTGCAGCAGTTGCAGGTCCTTCACCTGGCCGTGCGAGAGCTTGCTGCGATCGACCTCGGGCAGCGAGAGGAAGAAGTCCCAGTTCTCGCGCTCGGTCATGCGCAGCGGCTCCTGCGGCGCCATGTTGATAGCCTTCCTGCTGGCGTCGCTCTTGCTCTTGACCGGGCAGACCTCGACGCACACTCCGCAGCCGGTGCAATCTTCCGGAGCAATCTGCAGCGTGTAGCGGTCGTTCTCCATGCCCTTCCACTTGGGCTTGGCCCACTGGAAGGTGGCTGGCGCCTTGTCGCCCAACTCGGGGCTGTAGACCTTGGCGCGGATCACGGCATGCGGGCAAACCATGGCGCACTTGCCGCACTGGATGCACAGATCCTTGTCCCACACCGGAATGAACTGCGCGATGTTGCGCTTCTCGTAGGCAGCGGTTCCCGTCGGGAAGGTGCCCCCGGCAGGCATCGCGCTCACCGGAAGCAGGTCGCCCTTGCCGCCGGCAATCTCGCCGAGCACGTTCTTGACAAAGGCCGGCGGGTTGCCGCTGATGGCGCCCACGATGTCGTAGTTCGAGCCAACCTCGGCCGGAACCTCGACCTTCTCCAGATGCGCCAGCGCCGCGTCCACGGCCGCGAAGTTCTTGGCCACCACGGCCTCGCCGCGCTTGCCGTAGGTCTTCTTGATCGACTTCTTGATCTGCTCGATGGCCTCCTCGCGGGGCAGCACGCCGGAGATGGCGAAGAAGCAGGTCTGCATGATGGTGTTCACGCGCGAGCCCATGCCGGCCTTGCGCGCCACCTCGTAGCCGTCGATGACGTAGAACTCGATCTTTTTCTTGATGATCTCCTGCTGCGTCGTCCTGGGCAGCTTGTCCCAGACCTCGGCCGCGGAGTAGATCGAGTTGAGCAGGAAGACCGAGCCCGGCATCGCCGCTTCCAGCACATCCATCTTCTCCAGGAAGCTGAAGTTGTGGCAGGCGATGAAATTGGCCTTGGTGATCAAATACGTTGACCGGATCGGGTTGGGGCCGAACCTGAGGTGCGAGGTCGTCATCGAGCCGGACTTCTTCGAGTCGTACACAAAGTAGCCCTGCGCAAAGTTGTCCGTCTCGCTGCCGATGATCTTGATCGAGTTCTTGTTCGCGCCCACGGTGCCATCCGATCCCAGACCGTAGAAGAGTGCGCGCACGCACTTCGGGTCTTCGGTCGAGAAGCTCGGATCGTAAGTGAGGCTGCTGTGCGAAACATCGTCGTCGATGCCGATCGTGAAGTGATTCTTCGGCTCGGCCTTGAGCAGCTCGTCGAAGATGCCCTTGACCATCGCCGGCGTGAACTCCTTCGAGGAGAGACCGTAGCGTCCGCCAATCACCTTCGGCATCGCGGCAAAGGGCAGCCCGGCCGCGTTCTCGGCCAGCACGGTGACGATGTCCTGGTAAAGCGGCTCGCCGGCCCCGCCGGGTTCCTTGCAGCGATCGAGCACCGCAATCGACTTGACCGTCGCGGGCAGCGCGGAAAGGAAGGCCTTCGAGTCGAACGGACGATACAACCGGACCTTCAGCAGGCCGATCTTCTCGCCATTCTTCACCATCGCGTCAACGGCCTCTTCGGCAGCCTCGGCGCCCGAACCCATCAGAATGATGACCCGCTCGGCGTCGGCTGCGCCGTAGTAGTCGAAGAGATGGTAGGAGCGGCCGGTCAGCGCCGCAAAGCGGTCCATCACCTGCTGCACGATCCCCGGAACCGCCGCATGGAACGGCGAGCAGGCTTCGCGCGCCTGGAAGAAGACATCGGGGTTCTGCGCCGTGCCGCGGAGGATCGGACGATCCGGGCTGAGCGCGTTCTGCCGGTAGGCGATGATGTACTTGTCGTCCACCATCGAGCGGAGAATCTCGTCGCCGATGGGATAGATCTTGCCCACTTCGTGCGAGGTACGGAAGCCGTCGAAGAAGTGGATGAACGGGATGCGGCTCTCGAGCGTAGCCACCTGCGCCACCAGCGCCAGGTCGTGCGCCTCCTGCACCGAGTTCGACGCCAGCATCGCCCAGCCGGTCGAGCGGCACGCCATCACGTCGGAGTGATCGCCGAAGATTGACAGCGCGTGGGTCGCCAGCGTGCGGGCGGTGACGTGCATCGTCGCCGGGGTCAGCTCACCGGCAATCTTGAACATGTTGGGAATCATCAGCAGCAGGCCCTGCGAGGCCGTGAACGTGGTGCCGAATGCACCGGCCTGCAACGCGCCGTGCAGCGCGCCTGCGGCGCCGCCTTCGCTCTGCAGCTCTTCCACGACGGGCAGCGCGCCCCAGATGTTCCTCTTGTTCTCCGAGCGCCACTGATCGGCCCACTCGGCCATCGGCGAGGAGGGCGTAATCGGATAGATGGCGACAACTTCGGAAAGTCGATAGGCTACCGAGGCCGCGGCCTCGTTCCCATCCAGAATAACCATTTTCTTTTCACTCATTCGCTTTGCCTCACACTGCGGCCGTGCGGAAATCAACCGCTCACAAAAGTCTCGTCTGTGAGGGTCAGTGTCGCTGTGATGTGAGGCACACGGCGGCTAATCAATACCATATAATGAACTCGTTTTCATATTATGCAACATACTGGCGGCCCGAGCAGGACGAGCAACAGGTACAACACTCCGTCGACTCTCCCATTACGGCGGGTCAAGCTCATCTCAGCCCCCGGTCGCTCTGGCCTGGGATACGCCCGCCGGCGAATCCGTTCTGTCGGCATCGAGGAACCTTCAACCCGTCAGCCCCTCCACCAGCGCCACCCACTCGTCCTCCAGCTTCGGCCGGTGAAACCGCCGCCCCGCCCGCCCGTACCAATAGTCGGCATTCCGCGCCTCGCCCTCCTTACGGTGAAGATAGGCATGAACAGCCATCCCCTCCAGCGTCTCCAACTCGTCGACCAGCCCGTGCGCCCGCGCCCAATCCCCCTTGGCGTCCCACCACAACGCCTCGAGCGGCGCCGTCAGCCCCGCGGGCGGTGCTTCCTGCGCAAGCGATTCGCGAAAACCATCCAGCGTCATGCCTTCCTTCTACCACCCCCGCCGCCCCCGTAACCGCGCTCCATTTTCTATTTGGAGTGATTTGGGTCACATATTTCCGTCCTCGTCCTTGATACAAACAGCTCAACACACCGATGAACTGGGGAGATTGGGAGTCCGGAGCGGGAGATCGACGGGCTGGAGTGGAAGCCCAGGCACCCCCGGCGGAGGTCAATGCCATGCGTTTGTCCCCGAATCAACAAGCAATGGAGACGGTTTGCAACGCACCCGCCACCGGGGGTATACTGAAGTACGACTATTATGGTCGTAGTTCACGGGTCCTGCCCTTTCGCAGACCCGACGGAGCAAGGCGGGTGAGTGTGCTGAGCGATCTGAAAGTGGGTGAGAGCGCGGTCCTGAAGGACCTCCGCCTTCCCGAATCCGTACAAAACCATCTCATGCACATGGGCTTCGTCCCCGATGCCCTGGTCACCGCCCTGCGCCGCGCCCCGGCAGGCGACCCCACCGTCTACGGCGTCGACGGCATGGAAATCGCCCTCCGCCGCGAGACCGCCGCCTCCATCCGTGTTCGTCCCTGTTCGGACGCCTCCTGCGCCGATGTGCCCGCCGAGGCTGGCGCTCTGCTTGAGGCCGTCCGATGAGCAGTTGCTGCACCCCTCCCCCGTTTGAGCCCCCGGTTCCCAACCCCGTTCCCGGAGCGCTGAATACCGTCGTCCTCATCGGGCCGCCCAACTCCGGCAAATCCACCCTCTTTAACCGCCTCACCGGCCTCCGCCAGAAGGTCGCCAACTTCCCCGGCGTCACCGTCGAGCAGCGCCTGGGCCTGATGGCCGGCATCGGCCGCGACGACCTGACCCTCATCGACCTGCCCGGCATCTACTCCCTTTCCCCTTACTCCGAGGACGCCCGCGTCTCCATCGATGTCCTCAAGGGCAAGATGCGGGGCACGCCCAAGCCCGACGCCGTCCTCCTCGTTCTCGACTCGCTCCACCTGACCCGCCAGCTCATGCTCGCCGCGCCCATCCTCGCGCTCGGCATCCCCACGCTCATCCTCCTCAACATGAGCGACCTGATGGAGGCCCGTGGCGGCGAGCTCGACCCGCTCAAACTGGCCCGCGAGCTGGGAGCGCCCGTGGCCCGCATCAGCGCCGTCCGCGGCGACGGCCTCGACGCCATCCCCCTCTTCCTCAACCAGCACACCGAGCGCCAGGCCCCCCAGCCG